>CAYLPM010000212.1:0-9082 GCA_964385525.1 uncultured Gemmatimonadaceae bacterium | reverse complement strand
GCGCTGTCCGCGGCCGATGGGGATCATGGAATCGATCGCCTTGATGCCCGTCTGCAGCGGCTCCTTGACCGGCTGCCGGACGATGATCCCCGGCGCGGGGGACTCGACCTTCCGGCTCTTGCCGGCGACGATGTCGCCCTGACCATCGATCGCGTTGCCGAGCGCGTCCACCACGCGGCCGACGAGCGCCTGCCCGACGGGGACCTCGAGCACACGCGTCGTGCGGCGCACCTCATCGCCCTCCTTTAACTGGAGGTAGTCACCGAGCACCACGGCGCCGATGTTGTCTTCCTCGAGGTTGAGCGCGAGCGCGACGATCTGGTTCCCCGTCTCGGAGGAGTGGATCTCGAGCATCTCCCCCGCCATGGCCTTCTGGAGCCCGTAGATGCGGGCGATGCCGTCCTTCACCTCGAGGACGGAGCCGACCTCGTCGACATCTAGATCGTGCAGGTCCGCCGCTTCGATCTCGCGCAGCAGGATGTCCTTGATCTCGCCGGGCCGGAGTGTGCTTGGGGATGCCATGGGTGCGTGCTCGGAAAGCGGTCAGTGAAACGGCCGGGTGGAGCTTGTGAATTTTATCACAAGGGGCCTCTCCCGGCAAGATGAGACGTTCCTCCCCTCTCTCCCTTCCCCGTCCCTGCGGTGCCGAGCCACCACTCGCACGACGATGATGCCGCACCCGGCGGGGGATGGGGTATTCTCGTCACCCGATGGCTACCACACTTCGAGAGCTCAAGCTCTGGCAGGAAGCCGTCGCCCTCGCCGGCGACGTCAGCCGAGCCGCCAGGACGGCGGCCCGGCGCGAGATCAAGGTCCTCACCGACCGCCTGATCCTCGCCGGCTGCGCCATCCCCGAAGCTGTGGCCGACGCACACGGCCGATACGATCCGCGCGACCAGCAGCAGACCTACCGGGCCGCCCGTCGAGCCCTGCTCGTACTCGAGACCGACCTCGCCATCGCGCGTCAGTCCGAGCTGATCTCTGCTCCCGTCCTGGCCCAGCTCTCCACGCGCACGACCGCCGTTGGACGCCTGCTCTCGGGCTACCTCGCGTACCTCGAGCGCCAGATCGACGCGGCCGATGCGAGTCGTGCTGCGCTTCCTCCGTCGTCTCCCTCGACCTCACCCACGTCCGACGCGGGTCACCCGCCCTCGTTCGCGCCGACGTCCCTGCTCGATCCGGATGCCCCCGCCGCTCCCGCCGTCTTCGTCGAGCCCTGAATCGTGCGCGCGCCGTTCACCGCCGGCTCCGTCCCCGCCCCTGCGCGAAGCGCTCCAGCAGGTCGCGCGTTCGCAGGCGCGCGAGCGAGGAAGGCCGCGTCCCCACCAGTCGCTGCGCACAGCTCGACAGATGCGACGACGACGCGAACCCGAGTACGTGCGCCACGTCGCGAATGTCGTACCCGGGATTCTTCGCCAGCTCCGCCGCGGCCAACAGGCGGACGAGATCGATCACCCGCTTGAGATTCGGGGCGCCGTCGGCCGAGAAGCTCCGGCTCAGGTGCTCGCGCGTGACGCCAAGCGCGTGGGCGAGCTCCGTGGTGCGCACGGCGCGTCCCGCATGCGCGACGATGTGCCGCCAGGTCTCGCGCTGCAGCGGGGTGGCGAGCGAGAGCGCGACCGGCGGATCCCGCAGCGCGGCACCGAAGCGGACGGAGAAGAGGCGGGGACCGAGATACGCTTCCGCGACCGCGTCGTCCACGCCTTCGATCAGCACATCGCTCAGCTCGAGCTCCGCGCAGCGCGCCAGCGCGGCGGCATCCCGGAGGCGCAGCGGCAGAATCGCGAAGAACGGCACGCTCGGAAACTCCGCCGCCAGCGCGGTTGCGCGCCACGTCTCGTCGGTCGCGCCGCCGACGTCGATCAGCGCCGCATCAACGAGGGTGGCGCGAAAGGCGGCCGCGAACTCATCCGCCGTGCGCACCGAGATGAGGCGTGCGCCGCCGCGGCGGCGGGGCACGGCGCGCCGGGCGAGCGAGCGAGCGCGCAATCGGTGGCCGAAGAGCACGACGCCCGGCGGCGCCGCCGCGCCGTTCCCGTGGCGTTCGCCGTTGCGTGACGCGCTCATGGCGAGGTCGCCGCCACCACCATGCCGTGCGCGCGCTGCAGCACGTCGCGCGCGTTGGCATACGAGATCGCCACCATCGCTTCCTCGAACGGTGCCCATCGACAGGCGGTGATGCCCTCCGCCCGCTGCGGCGAGGTGGCCTCGTCCTCGGTCTCCATGAGGAAGAAGTGACAGACCTTGTGGATCAGCCGGCCGCGAAACCGGAAATACCAGTCGATCGTGGCCACCGTGCCGCGCAGCTCGAGGCCGTCGAGCCCCGTCTCTTCGCGCACCTCGCGCAGGGCCGCGGCCTCCGCCGCTTCGCCCGCCTCGAGGTGGCCCTTGGGAAAGCCCCAGTTCTTGTAGCTGTCCCGGATCAGCAGGAACAGCGCCCGGCCTTCGTGGATGCGGAACACCACGCCGCCGGCGCTCGTTTCCTTTCGTGCACGCCCGCGGCGTGTCACGCCGCCTCCGGCGCCGGATCCAGCGACGCACGTCCCTCGATGAACTGTCGCACGACAGGATCTCGCGTGCCGCGAATCTCCTCGACGGTGCCGACCTGGCGGACCTGCCCGTCGTAGAGCATCGCGATGCGCGTGCCGACGGTGTACGCACTGCGCATGTCGTGCGTGATCACGATGCTCGTGACGCCGAGCTGGCGCTGCATGCGCAGCATCAACTGGTCGATGACGGCGCTCGTCACCGGATCGAGCCCGGTCGTCGGCTCATCGTACAGGAGGTATTTGGGGCGGAGCGCGATCGCGCGCGCGATCCCGACCCGTTTGCGCATGCCACCCGAGAGCTCGGCCGGAAACTGCTCGGCGACATCCGGCAGGTCGACGAGGTCGAGCGCCTCGTGAACCCGTTCGGCGACTTCGGCCTCCGACAAGGCGCTCTGCTTGCGCAGCCCCATCGCAACGTTCTCGCCGATCGACAGGGAGTCGAAGAGCGCCGCGAACTGGAAGACGTAGCCGATGCGCGCGCGGAGGGCATAGAGGTCGCGGCGCGAGAGCTGAGGCACCGACAGCCCGTCGACCCACACCTCCCCCTCGTCCGGCTCGAGGAGCCCGACGATGTGCTTGATCGCGACCGACTTTCCGGTTCCGGAATAGCCGATGATGACCACCGTCTCCCCCTCCATCACATCGAGGGAGAAGCCGGTGAGGACGCGCTTGTCGCCAAATGCCTTGTGGACGTCGACGAGTCGGATCATCGCTCGGTGTCAGAGCGCGGTCGCGCGGCGGGAGCGTGACGCGAGCGCACGTGAGCCCGGCCGCGCGGATCGTCCGATGCGCCGCCCGTCGGGCACGACGGGCGGCACCGCGGGACGGTGGTTGGCTCAATCTGGCCGCGCCGGCGTCGAGCATCAAGCGGCGCGTCTCGCGTCGCGCGCGTCGGACGGCTCCCGGTGCGCCGAAGGGAGCGCGGCATCCGCCGCACTCCCTTCGTGTGTGCCCCTCGAGTCGGACCCGGGCGATTGGCCGCCCCATCTCGCGCGCTGCCGGGGTGGTCGTTGCCCTCGGCGCTGCGGTGCCCGGAGTCGCCGCTTGCGTGAGCTCAGGCCGCGAAGCTGCTCAGCGCCCGCCCGACATCGCCCTCGCGCAGCCGCTTCAAGGCGCGATCGCGGAGCTGGCGGACGCGCTCGCGCGTCACGCCGAGCATCGAGCCGATTTCCTCGAGCGTGTGCTCGCGACCGCCCTCGAGGCCGAAGTACAGCCGGAGGACCTTCGCGTCGCGCGGCGGCAGCGTCCCGAGCGCTTCCTCGATCTCATCGGTGAGGAATCGATTCATCGCTTCCTCTTCCGTATCTGGCAGCTCGTCCGCCACGAAGCGTTCGATGAGCGAGCGATCGCCCTCCGGATCCATGGGTGCGTCGAGGCGCACGTCGCTGGTGTTGAGGGCCGCGAGCGAGCTCACCACCTCGACCGACAGGCCGGTGAGTTGCGAGAGCTCCTCCGGCGTCGGCTCCCGATTCAGTTTCTGGCGCAGGATCTCGCTGGCCTTGATGATGCGGGAGAGGTCAGCCGTCCGATTGAGCGGGACGCGCACGGTGCGCCCCTGCCGCGCCAGGGCGGACAGGATAGCCTGCCGGATCCACCATACGGCGTAGGAGATGAACTTCACGCCCTGATCGGGATCGAACTTCCGAGCGGCCGTCAGCAGGCCGACGTTGCCCTCGCCGATCAGGTCGATGAGGGGAAGTCCGCGGTTCTGGTACTTCTTGGCCACCGAGATGACGAACCGCAGGTTGCGCTTCACGAGCTCCTGCAGGGCGTCCCCGTCGCCGGAGCGGATGCGACGGGCGAGCTCGATCTCCTCGTGCGCCTTGAGGAGCGGATACGTGCTCACTTCGTAGAGATACTGGTCCAGTATGTCGCGTTCCGGCTCGCTGGGCGCGATCCCGGCGGGTACCGCACGGCGGCGGCGGCGCTTCACTTCGGTCATGTATGAGGCCTCGAGCGTGCTGCGCGTAAAGAGTCGGTCGTACGTCATCGCCATCGACATGGCCGCGCGCGTTCATCGCGCTGCTCGCCAACGTCGTCATCGCCTTCGCGACACTACCGGCATCGAGCACGAGAGACCTGTCTCGCGCGTTTTTCCGGGGTCCGCGAAAGCGCTGCAAAATACTGGCCTCCGAGGATTTCGCCAGCCCCGGATTCCTTGACTTTCACATCTACACCCGGGTATACTTCGCGGTTCCTGTTGCCAGGAACCCACGGGGGCGTAGCTCAGTTGGGAGAGCGCGTGAATGGCATTCACGAGGTCAGGGGTTCGATTCCCCTCGCCTCCACTGTGCGGATCCACTCGACGCCGATCGGCATCCTCGGCCGTGGCGTACCGGGCACATCTCGATCGCGGGAATAGCTCAGTTGGTAGAGCACAACCTTGCCAAGGTTGGGGTCGCGGGTTCGAGTCCCGTTTCCCGCTCTGGTCATCGGCCCGGCCGTGCGGCCGTGTCTGCATGAACACCTGGCGGCGCGGAGAAGTTTCCGGCGCTCGCGCCGGGGCGGTTAGCTCAGTTGGTTAGAGCGCCACGTTGACATCGTGGAGGTCACAAGTTCGAGTCTTGTACCGCCCATTTCGGGCCCCTCACGGGGCCTTTTTTTTGTCCCGGCCCAGCGTCCTCGACCTCGACGGCGCACCATTTGCCTCCCGTGGCCGGACTGGCCATGCCGACTCCGTTCTCTCCCACGATGATCGCGTCGTGACCGCCGCGACGAATCCGCCGCGCGGCTCACCGGACCGCCGGACACGCCCCCTCTTCTGGCGGCTTCCGCTCGTCGCGCTCGTGATCGTCGGCCTCCTGACGCTCATTCACGTCGACCGTCTGCTGCGACGCGAGTACCGCCGCGAGGCGGCCACGCAGGCAGTCCAGACCGATGCGCTCCTCGAGAGCTTCCTGCGCCAGCGAGTCGCGCTGCTCCAGAGTCTCCGCGCCCTCTACGTCTCGACGCCGGGCCGAGATGCGCGGCAGCGCTTCCAGCGCGTGGTCCGCGAGATCATCACCGATGCCCCCGACATGTTCGCCATCTATCTGCTCGACGACGATGGCATCGTCCGCGAGGACCATCGGCAGACTCCGGAGGAGCTCGCCAACCCCGGGCCGAATCATCTCGCGATTCCCGAGCGCGCCAGCGCGATCCGCATGGCCGCGCGCAGTCGGCGGGCGGCCCTCACCTCGACGGTGCGCCTTCAGAACGGCGCCAGCGGCATGGTCGCCTACCTCCCGATCGTGCGCGACACCGTGGTCATCGGCTTCATCGGCGGAGCGTTCGCCTACCAGACGCTGTTCGATGATGCACTCGCGGGACAGCTACAGGGCAGCTTTGCGTACCGCATTCGCGACGATCAGGGCGAGGTGATCGCGGCCTCACCGGAGTTTCCGCGCGAGGTCGTGGCGATCGAGTCGCGGGACGTCGCCCTCCCCGGCGATCGCCACTGGCGGCTCGACGTCGCCATCCCGGCGCTCCAGCCGGTGATCGCGCGCCTGGTCTTGTGGACCGCGGGTCTCCTGTTTCTCTCCCTGTTCGCGCTGCTCGTCTTGCGCGAGGAAGCGAGAGCGCGACGCTTCGCGGTGCACACCATGGAGTTGGAGGTGCTCTCGCGCGACCTGCTGGAAGCCAACCTGCGCCTCGAGGAACACGCCGGACAGATCGCCGAGGCGAACCGCGCCAAGAGCCGGTTCCTGGCGAACGTGTCGCACGAGCTGCGCACACCGCTCAATGCGATCGTCGGCTACAACTCACTCGCCCTGGATGGCCTGTACGGATCGCTTCAAGACGGCTTGCGAGTCGCGCACGACCGGATCTCGGCGGCCGCGGAGCATCTGCTCGGCCTCGTCAACGACGTGCTCGATCTGTCGAAGATCGAGGTCGGGCGGATGGAGGTCGACGTCCAGGCCGTCGACATGGATGCGACCATCGACAGCGTCGTAACGGTCGTGCAGCCGAGCGCCGACGTGAAGGGAGTGCGCCTCGACGTGTTCGTCGCGCGCGACCTGCCGGCGTTTCGCACCGACCCGCGCCACGTGCGGCAGATCCTGATGAACCTGGTGTCGAACGCGATCAAGTTCACGGATCACGGATCGGTGTCGATCGTGGTGCGGCGATCGATCGAGCGGCCGGAGCACGCGATCTCGCTCGTCGTTCAGGACACCGGCATCGGGATCGCGGACGATGATCTCACGCGCGTCTTCGAGGAGTTCGAGCAGGTTCGGCCCGCCGCGCGTGGGGATTCGCTGCAGCGGGGAACGGGGCTCGGGCTCGCGATCGCCCGGAAGCTCGCCCGACTGCTCGGCGGCGACGTCGAGGTCGAGAGCGCGTTGGGCAAGGGCTCGCGGTTCATCGTCGAGCTGCCCTTCGTTCCGCCCACGGGGCTCGGCGAGGAGCGGGCGCCCGAGATGGAGCGCGCGATTCCGGGCGCGGTGGAAGTGGTCGATCGCGGCGACGAGAGTGGCGAGCGAGCAGCGGTAGGCTCGCGTGACGCACCACGTTACGGGGTTGACGCCGATGGCGGCTCCGGCTAGCTTGCGTGTCTGCAAATCGGACGCACCACGCTGTGTGGACGCGCGTTCGGCCGGTGCGGCGCCCGGGAGGGGACCGTACCAGTCCAGGCGCCCGTAGCTCAATTGGATAGAGCATCTGACTACGGATCAGAAGGTTGGGAGTTCGAGTCTCTCCGGGCGCGCTGCAATGCATCACGAGTGGCTCATCGGCGGGGCGTAGCGTAGCCCGGTAGCGCGCCTGCTTCGGGAGCAGGAGGTCGCTGGTTCAAATCCAGTCGCCCCGACCATTTTCAGAGGGCTCGACACGAGCCCTTTGCCGTTTGCGCGAGTAGCTCAGCTGGATAGAGCGTCGGCCTCCGGAGCCGAAGGTCGTGGGTTCGAATCCCGCCTCGCGCATGCGCTCGCGTCGGCGCCCGCCCGGACCCTGTCCGGGCGGGCGTTTTCGCATCGCGAACGCCCGCGCGTGTCCGGACCCGGCGCGACGATGGTCCGGCGCTTGCCCCGTTTCGGCGGCGGATCCTTCGTACGCGACCTCTCTCGCCGACTCGCCCATGCCCAGACACGTCAGCTGGCGCGCACTCTGGCCCGGACTCGCGCTCGCCGGCGCGCTGGCGTTCGGCGTGTTCTGGGTGTTCGTGTACGCGCGCGTCGGCGCGCTGCGCGGCGACACCTATCGCATCTACTCCGTCACCAGCGATGCGCGCGGGGTACTGAAGGGGACCGAGGTCTGGCTCGCCGGACAGAAGGTCGGGCTCGTCGCCGGCATCCACTTCCGCCCGATCACGAGCGATACGCTGCGTCGGCTGCTGATGGAGCTGGAGGTGCTGGAAGAGTTCCAGCCGCTGATTCGTGGCAACTCGTTCGTGCAGATCCGACCGGGCGGTACGCTCATCGGCCAGCAGGTCGTCGCCATCTCGACGGGGACGGTGAGCTCGCCGGCGCTCGCGCCAGGCGACACGATCGTCGCGCAGCCGCAGGGCGACACGGAGACGCTCGCATCGGAGATCGCGGGACTGGGGCGCGCGTTCACCGACGTCATGGGCCACGCCGGATCGATTCGCGAACAGCTGATGACCGTGAGCGGCGTCGCTCGTCTCGAGGACGGAGAGCCGGGATCGATCCAGCTGGAGGTGTTGCGCACCCGCGCCGAACACCTGTCGAGCGCCGCAGTGGGCGACGGGACGGTCGGCCTCGTGCTCCGAGGCGGCAGCAAGACACTGGTCGGGCGAGCGCTCGCGGTCACGGCGCGCGCCGACACCCTCGCGCAACTGCTCGCTTCGGATCGCACCGTGTTCGGTCAGTTCCGTCGTGACACGACGCTCGGCCACCACGTCGCCGCGCTTCGCGACGAGGTGTCACGGGTCCGCGCGCTCGCGGCGGCCCCCGTGGGAACGATCGGCCGCGCGCGCACCGATGATGCGATCGCGCTGGAACTCGGTGAGCTCGAGCGCCGGCTCGACGCGCTGATCGAGGACATCAAGCGTCGACCGCTGCGCTATCTGCATTTCTGACCCGCCCGACGGCGCGTGAGCGCGCGCGTCAACCGAGCACCGACGAGCGCGACATGGGGCACCCTTATTGCTGTTTTCGGACTCCCGCGGCCCGCATCGACTCGTTCGCGGGCTTCGAACCCGCGCCACCGGACGCGGCTGATCTTGACCCCCCATCCGGCAGCCGTTACCTTCGCACCCGCAACGACCGCGTGACTCGGATCCACCTCCAGCGTCGTCGTCGCACCGCCTGCTCGCGCCGCCGTACCGGACTGGTGCCTCCCCGCACCACGCCGCGCGATGGGCTCTTCGCCCTCACCGCACGCCGAACGACGTGATGCGTCGTCGGCCCCCCGTCCCATGGACATCGCTGAACTGAAGCGCAAGTCGGTCCCCGAGCTGCACGAGATGGCCGACGATCTGAACATCTCCAACTACAACGGGCTCCGGAAACAGGATCTGATCTTCCGGATCGAGCAGAACCTGCTCGACTCGGACATCGTGCTCCGCGGCGAAGGCGTGCTCGAGATCCTGCCCGAGG
>CAYLPM010000211.1:0-2352 GCA_964385525.1 uncultured Gemmatimonadaceae bacterium | reverse complement strand
CTGGCGCACGATCGCGTCGATCGCGTTCACGTCGGCTGCGAGCTCGAGGCGCCGGGAGCGAATCGGGGCTATGAGCGCCTGGAGCTGCTCCTCCAGACGGCGCTTGAGCGCGACGTCGCCCAGGCCGCCACGCCGATAATGCGCCTTCAGCTCCTCGACCGCCGCGCGATCCGGGTCGAACGCATCGAGATGGGCGAACACCACGTTGGCCTCGACGGTTCCCGGGTCGCTCACTCGCACGTGTGAGCGGTCGGTGTACATCGCCCGCACCGCCGCACGGATCTCGTCGGGCGTCGCCGACAGAGAGATCGCGTTACCGAGCGACTTGCTCGCCTTGCGACCGTCCACGCCGGGCAGCCTCGGAGTGTCGGAGAGAAGCGCGCGGCACTCCGGCAGCACCTCCTCGCCCGCAAGGTGCGCGAGCCGGCGCACGATCTCGTTCGTCTGCTCGATCATCGGCAGCTGATCGTCGCCAACGGGTACGAGCGTGCCGCGGACGCCCGTGATGTCGGCGGCCTGGCTGACGGGATACATGAGAAAGCCGGCCGGTATGTCCCGAGCGAACCCGCGCAGCTCGACCTCCGCTTTCACCGTCGGATTGCGCTCGAGTCGCGCGACCGTCACGAGGTTCAGGTAAAGAACGGTGAGCTCGGCCAGCTCCGGCATCGACGACTGGAGCGCGATTGTGGCGCGCGACGGATCGATCCCCACGGCGAGGTAGTCGAGCACGACCTCGCGGACGTTGCGCTGCACGTCGGCCGCCCGGCCCGCGTTGTCGGTGAGAGCCTGCAGGTCGGCGACGAGGACCGTCACGTCGTGCTGCTCCTGGAGCAGCACACGGTTGCGCAACGAGCCCGCGTAGTGACCGAGGTGAAGCGGCCCGGTGGGGCGGTCGCCAGTGAGGATGCGTTCGCGCGAGCTCGCGGGTGCGGTCATGACGTCCGGCTTGAAGGCGGTGGGGATGGTTCATGGCATGATACCGAGGCCAGGCTTCGAGCAGGAAGCCGCCGCGGCATCCGCGAACCATTGCGTACTCGAGGCGACTCGCGAGCGGGGACGACTCGTCTGCTCCGAGCGGCCGATGCGCTCGACGGCGCAGACCGGCGCCGCGTGCCTTCGCGTGATCGCGATCAGCGCGTCGCTCGCATACCGCACGCACCTTGACTCGGCCCGCCCGCCGAGCGTACGCTCGGCGCAATCCTCGCAGGAAAATGATGCGACACAGCGCGCGAGGATGACGGCTCGTCTCCACTCGGAAGGTATCGTGACTCGCGACATGACCACCCTCGCTGACACGCCGATGACGGCCGAGGAGCTCGCTCGGCTGTCGATTCCGGACAAGTCGGTGGAGCTGGTGCGCGGCCAACTGATGGTGCGCGAGCCGCCGGGCACCCGCCATGGGGAATTCGCCGGCCGGCTGTACCTTCGCGTCGCCAACTTCGTCGAGGAACACGAGCTCGGCGTCACCTATCCGCAGGACACCGGTTTCCGGATCCGCTCCGACCCCGACACCATGCGGGCGCCCGACGTGGCCTTCGTGGCGCGGGAGCGCGTGCATCTGGTACCGCCGACCGGCTATGCTCCGCTCGCGCCCGACTTCGTGGCCGAGATTCTCTCGCCGGACGACCGGCCGGGCGAAGTGCTCGCGAAGATTGCGGACTGGCTCGAGGCGGGGACGCGCCTCGTGTGGGTGGTCGATCCGCGCCGCGGTGAGGCTCACGTTCATCGTCTCGACGGGAGCCTCACGGTCGTCGGCGTCGAGGGCGCGCTCGACGGAGAGGAGGTGCTCCCGGGGTTCACCTGCCGGTTGCTCGACGTGCTCGGCTGACTGGCCGCCCCTCTCAGTCTCGAGCACCTCGAAGATGCACAAGCGGCAGCGGGCGAAAGAAGACCGCCGCTGTTCAGGTCGTACTCGTCGCCCAGTCAGCCCACGTGAAGTCTGAGGAAGGCAGATCGTCTGCGCTGCGTGGATGCGTGGACGGAGCACGGCTGCTACCACCATGCTGTGCCGAGCTCACGCCCCCGCGCAGTGCACCGCGATCCGCGCCATGTATTCGTCCCACGGCCAGTTCGGACCGGGATCGGTGCGGTTCCACGGCTGCAGCTGCCCGTGCGCCACGATCTGCAGCCGATCGAGCGGAATCCCCCACCGCTTCGCCGCGTCGCACACCAGCCGCGCGGATGCATCGAGCTGCGCCGCCGGCCACGTGGTCTGGCTCGCGTAGCCCGCGTGCTCGATACCGATCGTGAAGTGGTTGCTCTGGATCCCGTGCAGGTGCCCGGCGTGCCCCGCGTTCAGCGTCGAGTCGTACACCGCCGCAATGTGCCACGCGCGACCCGGCTCGCGCACCA
>CAYLPM010000210.1:0-20026 GCA_964385525.1 uncultured Gemmatimonadaceae bacterium | reverse complement strand
TGATCGCGGAGCGATCGCGACGCGCACGCGCAGAGACTCGCTGTTGACGTGGCGCGAGGACGACCGCAATATGGCGGCGCACGTGTGCGGCTCGAGCGCGAGCCCGTCGGCGTGCGCACCGTGTGATGTCGATGGTCGTTGGTGCCGCAGCAGGGAGTGCCGTGCGCAGATCGCGCACGTCGCGCGATGTGATGGTCGGCGCACACGCATTGTGCGTGAAACTTGCGTCGGACCGTGCACACCCGCCTCACCAGGAGCTGACCAATGGCAACTCGCAGGAAGTCGTCCCGCAAGAAGTCCGGTCGCAAATCCACGAAGCGGTCGTCGAGCGCGAAGAAGTCACGTTCGACCCGGAGAAAGCGCGGCGCGAGTGCTCGAAAGTCGTCGGCGAAGAAGACGCGCCGCACCCGCACCTCGGCAGCACGAAAAAAGACGCGCCGCTCCGCGGCGAAGAAGACGCGCCGCACCGGTCGTTCCGCGGCGAAGAAGACGCGCCGCGGTACGCGGAAATCCGCGGCCAGGAAGAAGAGCACGAGGAAGGCCGCGAGCCGCAAATCGACGTCCCGGAAGCGGAAGAAGCAGTCAACGGTCTCGCGCGTGAAGCGCGTCGCGACGTCGGTGGTACAGCAGGCGGAAGAAGGAGTGAAGAGGCTGGGTGACATGGCGGGCGACCTGGTCGATCGGGTCACCTGAAGCAGCACCGGATCCCGAACTTTAACGGAGCGAGGCCGCTGGCCTCGCTCCGTTGCGTTGGTCGGGTGGCCGCGGCCCTCTGCTGCTCTAGGCCTCGCGAGGCACGCGCGCCGGAATCCGCATCCATCGCTCCAGCCACTGGGCGGTCATCGCGAAGACCCGCTCACGGCCGAAGTCCACGGTGATGACGTGGGCGCTTCCGTCGGTCCACGCGAGGTGCTTTTCGGAGGCACCGAGGCGCGCGTACGCGCGATCCGCGATCTCCGGTGCGACGCGATTGTCATCGCGCGACTGGATCAGCAGGGTCGGCGCCCCCACGAGCGGCAGGGCACGATTGGCCTCATCCGCCACCCAGGTCAGCTCGCGCAGGAGTCTCGGCGTGAAGTAGCCGTACGCACGACTCTTGGGTCGTTCGCGATCATCCTTCACCGATTGTTCCCCGCGCCCCCAGACGTACGGGAACACCGCGCCAAGCACCGGGTGGAGGCGACCGACCGAACGTACGGCGAGTGGAACGCCGAGATATGGCGCGAGCAGCGCGAGCACCGGGAGATCCTCCAGCTCCGACGCGAGCAGCACCGAGAGCGCGCCGCCCATGGAGAGTCCAACCAGTCCAACACGCGCGTGGCGGGCTCGCAACGCGGCATACTCGGAGCGCACCGATGAGAGCCAATCAGTCGCGCGCGAGGTGGCGAAGTCGGGGAGCGACCGGCCGTGACCGGGCAGGAGCGGCGCACGCACCGTGAAGCCCCGCGCATGGAGATGCGCGGCGAGATAGGCCAGCGTCTGCGGAGTATCTCCGAGACCGTGTACCAGCAGGAGCGCGTTCGATCCGCTCCCGTCGAGCGTGATCGACTCCGCTCCCTCGACGATGCCATCGGGACCAGCGCGCAGCCGCGTGCCGCTTTCCTGCTCGGCCCAACGCTCGACCACCCGCCGGGTGGCGTACGCGCCGGCTCCGAGGCCGGCCGCGAGCAGGGCCGGAATCAGCACGCGGCTGCGCGCGGCCACTGCCGGCTGCGACCTCGCGTGCGCCGTCGGAGGCGGTGCACGTCAGTATTGCGCCATCGACGGATCGACCGAGTCGCTCCAGCGCGCGATCCCTCCCGCCAGGTTCAGCACCCGCTGGAATCCCGCGCCCCGGAGCAACTCCGCCGCGGCGGCGCTGCGTATTCCATGGTGGCAGTGGACCACCGTCTCGCGATGCGGATCCAACTCGTCCAGCGACCTGGCGAGCGACCCGAGCGGGATCAGCCGCGCACCCTCGATCCGCGCGATCTCCCACTCGTACGGCTCCCGCACGTCGATCAGCTGCACGTCGTCGCCGTGCGTGAGCCGCGCCGCCAGCTCGCGCGGCGTGATCTCGCCGTCGACTTCTCCGTCATTCGCGGCCGATTCGACGGTATCGCCGGGGCCGCTCCCCGGACCGCAGAATGCCGCGTAGTCGATGAGCTCCGTGATCTCCCGGGTGCCGCAGGCGGGACACTGGGGATCCGGTCGCAGCTCGATCGCACGAAATCGCATGCGCAGCGCATCCACCAGCAGGAGCCGCCCGACCAGTGGTTCACCGATGCCGAGAATCAGCTTGATGGCCTCGGTGGCCTGAATCGTCCCGACCATCCCTGGCAGCACGCCCAGCACACCACCTTCGGCGCAATTGGGGACGAGCCCGGCGGGCGGCGGCTCCCGGAAGAGGCAGCGATAGCATGGCCCTCCGGGCGCGGCGAAGACCGAGGCCTGGCCCTCGAACCGGATGATACTGCCATAGACGTACGGCTTGGCGAGCAATACGCACGCGTCATTGACGAGATAGCGAGTCTGAAAATTGTCGCTTCCGTCGACTACGAGGTCGTAGGTGCCGAGTACTTCGAGGGCATTCCCGGACGTCAGCCGCGTCTCGTGCGTCTCGAGCCGGACGTGCGGGTTGATGTCGTGCAGGCGATCGCGCGCAGAGTCCGTCTTGGGGCGCCCGACATCACGAGTGCCGTGGAGGATCTGACGCTGCAGGTTGGACACGTCGACGGCATCGAAGTCGACGAGGCCTATCGTGCCGACACCCGCCGCCGCCAGGTAGAGTGCCGCGGGGGACCCGAGGCCCCCGGCGCCGACGAGGAGGACTCGAGCGTGCTTGAGCCGTCGCTGACCCTCGGCGCCGACCTCCGGAAGGGTCAGGTGCCGGTGATAGCGGACGAGCTCCTCGCGCGAGAGCGCCGGCGTTCGATCCGTGAGCAGCATGGTGCGAAATATATCGCCGGCAGGATCGAACGTCGAAGCTGCCGGAACTCGCCCGTCGCCGAACGCCGAACGCCGAACGCCGAACGCCGAACGCGGTTCACCCTCCGTCGACGCTCGGCAGCACCGACGGGGGCGATCGTGAAGCTACGACAGCGACTGTTGCCGCCGCTGGTCGACGCGAGCGGCCATCGGCGCCAGCTCGATCTCGCGGTCGGACAGCTCTCGGTCGAGACGCTCGATGAGCTGACCGGGCTGTTCGATCACGAAACTGGTGCCACGGCGGAGCACGACTCCTTCACCCACGAGACGACTCAGCACCAGCGAAACCGACTCGCGCGTCGCCCCCACCAGCTCGCAGAGCAGACGATAGCGCGAGGAGCACAGCACGATGGTGCCATCCGCCTCGCTGAACGTGCGCTTCTTCGAGACGCGCAGCAACGTCGAGATCAGGCGCTGCTCGACACTCAGCGTCGTGAGCTCGCGGAGCTTGTCCAACAGCGCCGCGCGCTCGCCCATGATGCGGCCGACGAGGGTGATCGCCTGCTGCGGACGCTCGCGCAGGAACTCGCGAAAGCGGTTTCCGCTGAGATGCAGCGTCTCGCTCTCCTCATCGGCCTTCGCGTCCGTCACATAACAGGCGCCCGGGGCGAGGCCCTCGGCACCGAACGTGTCGTCCGCCGTAGCGATGGTGGGAACGAACCCGCGGCCCGCCCGAACGCGACTGCGCAGCACGATCCGTCCATCGAGAACGATGAACACGCCGTCCGCCGCACTTCCGCGCTGATAGATGGTGAATCCGGCGGGCCAGACGGCCCGAGCTCCATAGTGCTCCAGTACCTCACGCTCATCAGGCCCAAGTCGACCGATGACGTTCTCCACAGCGGCTCCCACTGTCAGACTCCTCGACAACGCGAAACCCCATACCCAGCAATGTCCGGGCCGATGTCAAACAATTGTTCAGTCTGCTCATCGACACTCATTGGTGATGCACATCGCCCACTCTGGACAGCGGTCATCACATTGCGTTGCTTTCGTGTTCACGCGCGACTCCCGCACGCACTGCCAGCACTACATGACGACCCCCGACGACGGGCCAGCCGAGAGCAGGACTCGCACCGCATCGATCGTGCTCCTCGGCACCGATGCGGTGCTGGCCGCGCGTCCGGCGACCGCGGTGCAGCTCGCGCACGCGTGTCTGCAGGCTGGCTTCGCGGCGGTGATCCCGCCCAGCTGGGGTGACGAGCTTCTCGCGTCCGAGACGATGCGGCAGTTGTCTCGTCGCCGGGCGCGGCCCGTGGTGTACTGCGCCTGCCCGCGTGTCTCCGAGCGATTGCTGGAAGTGGGCGACGACCTCGCGCCATTCCTCCTCCCGCTCGTGCCGCCGCCGGTGGCGGCCGCGCGATATCTGCGGGAAATCGCGGGTGACAAGCCGCTGAGCATCACGTTCGTGGGTCGATGCCCGGCGGGTTCGGATCCGTCGATCGATGTCCACCTGACGCCCGATGCATTTCTGGAGCAGCTGGCCGAGCGCGACATCGCGCTCGCCACGCAGCCGGTCGTCTTCGATGCGGTGCTGGCGCCCGATCGCCGGCGTCATCGCTCGCTGCCCGGAGGTGTGCCGACGCCCGAGATGCTGTGGAGTCAGCAGGAGGGGAGAGCGCTCATCGAGATCGACGGCGACGAGCCCCTCACGGATCTCGCCCAGCATCTCGCGTCGGGCGAGGATGCACTGGTGGATCTCGCGCCGTCACTCGAATGCTCGTGCAGCGGCGTGGAGGCCCGCACATCGCCGCGGAGTGTTCGCGGGGCGATCATGTCGCTCGAGCCGCCCCGCAGCGCGAGCGACGTGATCGATGTGAACGTGCGCGTGCAGCTGATGCGGTCGCTGCCCAACCTCGAGCCTGCGCGCCACGCGGAGGCACTCGCGAGCGTCGCGCACGCGGGCGCACCCGACGCCTCGCGCCATGCCGCTGGCGGTCCTTCGTCCGCCGGGTCGACGCACACGTCCCGGGCAGCCGCCGGGAACGCCACGCACGCTGCTCAGGAAGCCGGCGGCGACGCGACGATGACCACGACGAGTGACGCGATCGCCAAGGTGGATTCGGAACGGGCGGGTCCTCCGGCCGGCGGCGACGCGCGACGCTCGCCACGACGTGGCAGTCGGGCGGCGAGCTGGTTCCACACGACCGCCCAGACCAGCGACGGCCGCCCGCTTCCTCGTGCGTATCTCGCGCGACGCCGGCTGGCTCGATCGGCAACCGGCCATTCGGCCGCACCTGAGACGACCGATGGATCGATTACCGTGCGCGCCACGCAGGCAAAGCCGGTGGATACCGAGCCGTCCGCGGGAAACGGGAGATCGCGCGACGGTGCGAGCGCGCCGGCACGCGATGTCGCGCATCAGGCGGTGTCCGGACGCCTCTTCGCGTCAGTGCCGATCGCGGGGACGCGACCGGCCGCTCGCGATCCGGACCGGGCGGCCGCACCGGCGGTGGAGAGCAGCGAGGCATTCGAAACCCCGGCGATGACGCTTGGGGCTTCCGAGATCGAGCTCGATGCTGCGCAGACGACGGCGGCCGTGATCGAGCCGTCGTCCGGGCCGGCGTCGGACCCGGCAGCCGAGCCGGCAGCCGAGCCAGCGTCCGAGCCGTCGGTCGAGCCGTCGGTCGAGCCGGCCTCCGAGTCGGCACCCGAGCCAGCGTCTGAGCCGGCATCCGAGTCGTCACCCGAGCCAGCGCCTGAGCCGGCATCCGAGTCGGCACCCGATCCAGCGTCTGAGGCGGCATCCGAACCGGCATCCACCTCAGCACCCGCATTCGAACCCACATCTCCACCGCGGTCGAGCCGGGCCAACGATCCGGAAACCATTCTCGTCTCGGAGGTCAGAGGGGCGGTGGACGAGATCGTCGGATTACTCGGCAGCGCGCTGGGAACGGTTGCCGGGTTGGTCCGCGAGACCATCGGACGCGATCGCGACGATCAGACGGGACCGGGATCCTGAACGACCCGGGGACAGGCGCCACGCGTGGCGCTCGTCGTCGCTGGTTCAGCGTCCCGTCCGCAGCCCCTCGCGCGCGGCCACCAGCGCCTCGGTCGCCCGATCGAACCGCTCGGCGAGATCCTCGATCTCGCGTCGCGCGAGCTCGGCATCCCCGCCGCGCACCGCCTCGGCAACTGACGGGAAAATGACCGTCGCATAGCCGTTGTCGACATCGGCCGCGTAGATGAGCGACCGATACCACGGCCGTCCTCGAAGCCCCTCGGCCCGCGTCAGCGCTCGCTCCACCCGAAGCAGTGAGCTGTTCACACCGTCGCGCGTCGCGCGGGGAATGACCTCGCGCGCGAGGGCAGCATCCCGCGCGTTCGCGAAAGCCAGTGCCTCACGCTCCATGCGACCGATGGCTCGGGCGAGCGGCGTGACGTCGAGGGGCCACTGCCGGGCGGCGATGTCGCGCTCCAAAGACACGAGATTCGCGCGCATCGTCCTCGCGAACTCGGCGTAGTCGTACGGCAGAATCTCGGCATTTGCGAGGCGCAGCAGCATCGCGGCGCCGACGCGCGCCGCCGCCGCGTGGTGACGGAAATCGGGATCGCCGAACGTCGTCATCCAGTGATGCGTGTCGTAGTGCGAGTGATAGACCCCCCACGACCCCCCGAATCCCCAATCGGCGTGGGGGATGCCGAGGTGATTGTAGAATCCGGCGAAATCCGACCCGCCGCCGGGGTCACCCATCGGCGGTTCCGCACCCTCCGTCGGCGACGTGCGGCGGCGCCAGACTTCGTAGATGCTGCCACCGCCATTCGGGTCCGGGACGGTGCGCGCCACGTCGCGAAGCGTTGAGCGAAGCGAGGGGGAGCCGCCCCCGCCGAACGAAGCGCCCATTGCGGCGACGTCCTGGTTGAGGTACGCGACGGCTCCGCGCAGGAGGCGGAGCGAGTCTTCCTCCACGTACTCGGTGGAGCCGATCAGTCCCCATTCCTCCGCATCCCACGTGGCGAAGATGACGGTGCGCCTGGGCCGGTTGCCCGCCCGCGCCTGTTCGGCGAGGGCGCGGGCAGCCTCGAGCACACTCACGGTGCCGCTCACGTTGTCGACCGCGCCCGGGCCCCACGCATCGCGGTGCGCGCCGATGACGACCAGTTCGTCCGGAAGCTCCGATCCGCGAATGATGCCGAGTGTGTTCCAGATTTCCTTGTAAGGCCGCGTGGCGGCATCGGTCTCGACGAGTACGCGAGCGCTCACGGGGCCGGGACCGACGTGGTATCGGAAGGGAAGACCGCCCTGCCAGCCCTGCGGCACGTCGGCTCCGCGGATGCCGCGGAGCAGCTCGGTGGCGTTGGCGTAGCCGATCGGAGCGACCGGAATGCGCGGCACGGGCATCGAGTCCACCGGGATGCGTCGGGCGCCGCGGACGCTCGCCCACCCGGGCGTGCTCGGGTCACCCGCGCCATTCATGACGCTGCCCCGTTGCACGGCGAGCGGAGGGCGCATGGGGCCCTCGGGATACACGTCGCCGCGCACGTAGCCGTCGTCCTGCGGGTCGCTGTACAGAAGCAGCGCGACGGCGCCCCGACGTTCGGCCTCGCGCGCCTTGATCCCGCGGAACGAGCGGCCGAAGCGGGCCACGGCGATCTTGCCGGCGACCGACACACCGATCGAATCGAGCTGCGCGTAGTCCTCGATCAGTCCGTAATTGACAAAGACGACTTCGGCGCTGACATCACCGGTACCGCTGTACCCGTTCACCGTCGGATACTGGGGCAAGGCGGTCGCCGCGTCCTGCGGCAGCGGCGGCTCGGCGAGCGACAGCTCCATCGGGTCCGGCGCGACGCGCCACACGCGCACGCGTGTCGCGTGCGGCAGCCAGATCTCGTACGTCCGCACCTCCGTCTCGAGTCCCCAGCGGCGCATCTGCTCGATCACGTAGTCGCGCGTGCGTGCCTGAGCCGCGGTCCCCGCGACGTGCGGCTCCATGGTGAGTGCTCGCGCGTGCGCCCGCGCCGAGGCGGAGTCGGGGCGGGCGATGGCGTCGCGCTCCGCCGCGCGCTGTCGAACACCGGACGCCGCGGAGTAGCCGGTCGGCGGAGGAGTTGTAGTGGCCTGTGCGGCGGACGAGGCGACGGGGGCCGCGAGCAATCCGAGCAGCGCGAGGCTTGCGACGATTGCGGGCGGGGCGGTGAATTCTCCGGCCGTGGCGGTCACTCGCCTCGCCGGTCGCTCGGGCTGCCGCGTCGCTCTTCCATCGCCGTCCTGCGCTCGAGACCGCGTCCACGGAGCTCGTCCAGTTCCGGCGCGTAGTAGCCGCGGAGGCTGAAGCCGATGGCATCGTCCATCAGCGCGTCCAGCCGCTGCACCGCAACCGAGGCGACGCCCGGATCATCGGTATGGCGGCTGAGCACCTTCCAGCACGCCCGCTTGAGATGATTCCACTCCTCGGCGATACCGACGAGGGGAACGCGATCCTCCCGCCGGAGAAAGCCGTGATGGATCGCGATGAACTCGCTGAGGTCATCGTCCACGCGATCGGCGCCCCGGGATCCGAGGCGGAAAATCCTGGGGAGCATCTCGGGCAGCGCGTTCACGAGGCGCGCCGGCGAGTCCGGTGCCCACGGTTCCTGGGCGACCAGGTGACGCCATTCACGAATCACCTCGTCGATGTTCGCGTGGAGGAGCTCGTAAGGTCCAAGCATCCCGGGGTCCGGCGCGCCGTCGGAGTCGACGGGGCGCTGGGATGGGGTCTCGTCGAACGAAAGCATACGGCGTGGGAGAGTGAGATGACCGCGAGCGGTACCATGCCGGAGGAGGTGAGGGCCGGCGTTTGATTCTAGACCGCGGTCACGGCGCTGACAAGATCATCGCTCCGCGTCGTACTCGTCGATCGCGCGCGCGATCGCGGCGCGCAGTCGGACGTCGCGGTCGACGGCCGACGGAATGCCCGCGACGAGCGCCCCGAACTGCTTCAGCATCTCGTCGTGCAGATGGGAGGACGTATCGCGAACCCCGAGGCTCTCCAGGGAGCGAATGGCGAGGGCCCGGAGCAGGTCGCGGGTTTCGGGCTCGAGCGCCATCAGGGAGGGGGGATCCGCGGGCAGAGGCGCACGGTTCGGCTCGCGGCGGCGCGCGGGGGATTCCCACAGCGCCGACGTCGGCGCCAGTCGCACGATGAACGAGCCGGGCGTGTGCTCGCGGTGTTCCGCGACGACACCTCGACGCCGCAGGGAGCTCAGAAGCCTCTCGACGGCCTCGCGGACCGGGGAGACGCCATCCGGGCTCCCCTTCCCGCGGCCCGTGATGATGAGCACCTCACCCGCATCGTCGATCTGCCGCTGCCTCAGCCAGGACTCCGCCCGCGCGGTCGCCTCGCGGACGGAGGGCAGGGTCGCGCGCAGGTTCAACGTTCGCGCGCTGCCGAAGCGTGCTTCATCGAGCGCCTGACGCATCGCGACGAGCTGACGGCGACGATAGGTGGCCATGACGAGAAAGCTGGAGGGGCAGGTGCACTCCACGCTACGGGCGGGCGTGGCAAGGGTGCGCGTCGACCACGGTCACCTCGGCAGCAGGTCGGATCGGGCGTAGCGAGCACCATTCCGCACGACGACCTCGACCAGGCGCGCGTTGCCGATGTCCTCCATTGGATTCGCCCCGAAGATCACGATATCCGCCCGCTTTCCGACCGCGAGCGACCCGGTCTCGCCGTCGATCCCGGCGGCGCGCGCGGCGACGATCGTCGCCGACGCGAACACGTCGGCCGCTCCCATTCCCGCCTCCTGCATCGCTTCCATCTCGCGGTACACGCTCGGCCCGTGCGCCGTCCCCGGGTTGCCGGCATCGGTGCCCATCGCGATCGCAATGCCCGCCGAGTGCAGGCGGACGAGATTACGGGCCATGCGCTCGAATCGCGCGTTGGGACCCGGACGCGCCGGCGCGGGCCGGGCAGTCGGCAGCACCGTCTCGAGCTTCGCCCGCGTCGCCGGGTCGACGCACTCTAGCGGGTAGCGGTGGGCCGGCGACTGGCCGGCGCGCACATCGGCGTATCCCTCGTAGACGGTGAGGGTCGGGATCAGTATGGTACCCACGCTCCGCGCGGCGGCGATGAACTCGTCGTCCACCTCCTGCGTCTCCACGCTGTGCACGAGCAGGGTCGCACCGGCTGCGACCGCGTCCCGTGCCGTGGCGAGCTGTGTCGCGTGGACGATCAGCGGCAGGCCCGCCTCTCGCGCCTCATCCCCGGCAGCCATCAGCAGGGGACGCGCGTGCCGCATCGCGCTGTCTGGAAGCTGGAGATACCAGACCTTGATCGCATCCGCGCCGAGCGCCGCCTGCGCGCGCACCATGGCCCGCACGATGGAGTCACTCGTCATCGGCACGAACTGCCGCATGTTCGGCAGATTCACCCAGTGGTCGCGGGTCGAGAGCAGCGGACCGGCGGCGACGACGCGCGGCGCATCGAGCGCCTCACGAGTCTCGCGCGCGATGTCGAACGTCCACGTGTACCCGCCGACATCGAAGACCGAGGTGACGCCGGCGCAGAGCTGCGCCCGATGGAAGCGCTCGGGATGCATTCGCAGCGTTCCCACCGTCTTCTCGTACGGGAACGTGCCGCGCACATCGCCGGCATCCGGTCGGCCATCGAGCCAGCCGGTCTGGGAGTAGTGCACATGCGCGTCGATCAGTCCGGGACCGACGAACCTCCCGGAGGCATCGAGGATCTCCACTCCCACGGGCACGGGGCAGTCCCGGCGCGCGCCGGCGCAGGCGATGCGACCATCGCGGATCAGCACGGCCGCATCGGCTACCGGCGCCGCGCCGGGGTTGATGAGCGTTCCACCGACGATCGCCAGAGGCGACGGCGCGGTTCGGAGCGGCTCGACGTCGCCGCCTGAACCGTCCGGCGGGCGGGCGGTCGAGCCGCAGGCGGAACCGGCGAGCCGTGCGACGAGAAGGGCGAGCGGCGGGAGATGACGCACGTGCATGACGAGCTCCGGAAGCGGGATCATCGCGGACGCCGTACCCGGGTACCGCCGGCCGGCCGGTCACTCCCTAGGACAGCGCCTCTTCGAGCAGTGCGACGGCGCGCGTGAGCTCCTCGCGACCGACGACGAGAGGGGGGATCAGTCGCACGGTGTGGTCGCCCGCCGTGCACACGAGCAGACCGGCATCGCGTGCCCGGGCAACAACATTACCGGCGGGCTCCAGTACGTCCACTCCCCAGAGCAGTCCGACGCCGCGTATTCCCCGGATGCGCCCGGTCCGGACGGCCATCGAGCGCAGGGCTTCGCCCAGAAACGCGCCGTTCGCCCGGACGCTCGCGAGCAGCGCGGGATCGGCGAGCCGCTCGACGACGTGCAGGGCGACCGACGCCACGAACGGCCCGCCGCCGAAGGTCGTGGCGTGATCGCCAGGCTGGATCGCCGAGGCAATCGATGGCGCGAGGAGCACCGCACCCATGGGCAATCCGCCGGCGAGCGGCTTGGCGAGCGTCAGTAGATCGGGTTCGACGCCACTCGCCTCGTACGCGAAGAACGTCCCTGTTCGTCCGAGGCCGCACTGGATCTCGTCGAAGATCAGCGCGATCCCGCGCGCCGCGGTCAACTCGCGGATGGCGCCGAGCAGCTCGGAGGAGAGAACGCGGACGCCCCCCTCGCCCTGCACCGGCTCGACGATGACGGCCGCGACCGTCTCCGCGTCGAGCACGCGCGCCAGATCGTCGAGCGCACGTTCGACGACCGAGATGCCGCCCGCGAGCGGCCGGAATGGCGCCCGAAATTGTGGCCGGTCGGTGGCCGCGAGCGAGGCGAAGAGCCGGCCGTGAAAGCTCCCGCGCAGCGCGACTATCTCGTGCTTGGCGTCGCCGCCGATCGTTCGAGCCCACCGGCGAGCGAACTTGAACGCGCCCTCGTTCGCCTCCGCCCCGGAGTTGCAGAAGAAGACGCTCGACGCGAACGAGCGCTGTACGAGCGCCTCCGCGAGTCGGCGCGCCGGCGCGGTGTGATAGAGGTTGGAGACGTGGAGCAACCCGCTCTCCAGTGCCTCCCGCATCGCGGCCTGCACGCCGTCGTCGCCGTACCCGAGGGCGTTGACCGCGATGCCGCTCACGAAATCGAGATATCGCCGGCCCTCGGCATCGATCAGCTCGACGCCGTTTCCCTTCACCAGCTCGATTGGCTGCCGGCGATAGACGGGGAGCAGCGCACCGTCGGAGGGCGGTGCGTGGACGGACATCGAAGCGGTCATGCGAAGCTCGGGGCGTGGATGGTCGGGGCGTGGATGGTCGGGGTGAGACGCGTCCCGCGCCGGCCGTCGGACACGGCGGCAAGGTCACCGATGCGGACACGGGACACGCCGCGCGCCAGCGCCTGCGATGCCGCCTCGAGCTTGGCGTGCATGCCTCCCGCGGCCGTCCCCTGTTCGATCAGCGCGGCGGCCGCCTCCACATCCAGCACATCGGCCACCTGGCCGGAGGCATCGAACACGCCGGGGACGTCGGCGATCAGGAGCAGCTCGTCGGCCGCGAGGGCGACGGCGATCGCCGTCGCGGCATCATCCGCATTGACGTTCAGGGCATCCCCCGTCGGACTCGTCCGATCCCGGCCCAGTGGTGAGATGACGGGGAGAAAACCCGCATCGAGCAGGGCCCACAGGAGCCTCACCTCGACTCGTGTCGGCTCGCCCACGCGGCCGAGTCGCTCGTCGGGCGCGCGCCGTGCAGCGATCAGCGCGCCGTCCTCGCCGGAGAGCCCCACCGCCCGAACGCCGCACGCGCCCAGAGCCGCGACCAGGCGCTTGTTCGCCGCTCCGGAGAGCGCCATGCGCAACAGCACGATGTCGGCATCGCTCGTCACGCGGCGGCCATCGATGAACGCGGGGGTGACGCCGAGCGTGCGCTGGAGCGCCGACACCTCGTTGCCGCCGCCATGCACGACGCACAGGGCCCCCGATGCGGCGCGCCACGCGTCGGCGATGACACCAGGCAGATCCGGATGCTCCTGCGCCCGGCCACCGATCTTGATGACGCGCATCAGCGGGGAAGTCCGAGAGGTTCGTCGAGCCCGAGCTGGAGATTGGCGTTCTGGATCGCCTGGCCCGCCGCCCCCTTCATGAGATTGTCGAGCGCGCAGACGACCACGAGCGTGGGTGTCCGGACACCGGCTGCATGGGTGGCCGAGATGCGGGCGACGTTGCGCCGCACCTCATCGCGCAGCGCGGGGAGCTCTTCGCTCACCTCGACGAACGGTTCCTCCGCGTACATCGCGCGGTAGGGGACGAGGGGGTCCGCGAGCGTGGTTACCAGCGGCACCGTGATCGTCGCCAGGATCCCGCGGGCGACCGGGAGGAGGTGCGGCGTGAAGAGCAGATCGACGTCCGCGCCGAACCGCGCCACCATGGCGCGCATCTCGGCCAGATGCCGGTGGGTGTTCCCCGCGGCGTATGCACGAAAATCCTCCGTCACCTCGCCGAAGAGCAGGTCGTGCCGTGGCGTGAAGCCCGCGCCCGTCACCCCGCTCGCCGCGGAGACGTGTACGGTCGCTCCCGGCGCGATGATCCCTTCCCGCAGCAGGGGCGCGAGCGCGAGGAGGACGAGCGTCGGATAGCACCCCGGGTTGGCGACGAGGTCGGCGCCGCGCACGTCCTCACGCGTGAGCTCGGGGAGTCCGTACGGGACGCCGCGATCGCTGGAGCCTGGCCGGAGATCGGTGGAGAGATCGACGACCTTGGCCCCGGCGCCGTGGGCACGGTCGGCCCACACGGCCGACACCCCGTGCGGGAGCGCGGCGAAGACGAGGGCCGCCTGATCGAGCGGCGCATCGTCCGGGGCGATGTAGGTGATCGTCCGCGTGCCGACACGCGCCGTGTCCCCGCGCCGCTCGTGCGCCGAGGCGAACGCGAGCTCGAGTCCCGGATGGGATCCGATGAGGGCGCAGAGCTCGCGGCCGGCGTAGCCCGAGGCGCCGAGGACGCCGACAGGAAGTTTATGCACGTGGAATGCATAAAGATTCACACTCCTCCTGTCAATGCCCGGTGGCGGACGATCCCGCCACGATCCGACATTGGCCCGCCGGGATCGGGCGCGGCCGGCTTCGATTCCGGACCCTCACCGACGGACCTTCGCCTTTCTCCGGCGGCTGGCGCGTGATATCCTCCGGCGCAGCGGAGGAGGCATGACGAACAAACGGGAGCGGCAGGCGGTGATTCTCGAAATCGTCGAGGCACGCGCCGTCGAGAGTCAGGAGGAGTTGCGAACGCTGCTGCGCCAGCGCGGCCTGGATGTCACCCAGGCGACGCTCTCGCGCGACCTGCGCGAGCTCCGGCTGGCCAAGCTGCCGGGCCCGGGCGGCGGGGTGCGCTACGGGATTCCCGACGGTGCTCTGGAGGACGAATCGCGGCCATCGCTCGAGGCCCTGCTCCCGCCGCTCTTCCGCGCGCTCGACGGGGTGAGCGAGATGGTCGTGCTCCGGACGCGCCCGGGAGGCGCCCAGTCGATCGCAGTCGCGCTGGATGCCGAGGCATGGTCGGAGGTCATCGGGACGATCGCCGGCGACGACACGATCCTGCTCATCTGCCGGTCGACGGCCGCTCGCGAGCGCGTGATGCGCAGGCTCCGCCGGGCGGCCAAGGGGCGGCCGACCTAGCCCGGCGTCCGGAGGGTTGACGGCCGCCCCGCGTATGATTATCTATGCAGCGCACTTGCATATTTATTCTCCGGCCGGAGCCGCCATGACCCGCACCATCGTCCTCGCCTACTCGGGCGGACTCGACACCTCCATCATCGTCCCGTGGCTCCGCGAGCGCTACGACGCCCGCGTGATCTGCGTCGCCGGCGATGTCGGCCAGGGTGAGGAGCTCGCCGGCGTTCGCGAGAAGGCCCTCGCTTCCGGGGCCGACGAGTGCTACATCGAGGACCTCCGCCGCGAGTTCGTCGAGCAGTTCATCTGGCCCGCGCTGCGCGCCGGCGCCGTGTATGGACGCAAGTACCTGCTCGGCACCGCGATGGCGCGGCCTCTGATCGCCCGCCGCCAGGTCGAGATCGCGAAGCAGCTCGGCGCCGACGCCCTCGCCCACGGCTGCACGGGGAAGGGTAACGATCAGGTCCGCTTCGAGCTGACCTACGCCGCGTTCGCCCCGCACCTCCCCGTCATCGCACCATGGCGCGAGTGGGACATCCGGAGCCGCGAGGACGCGATCGCCTACGCCGAAGCGCGCCGCATCCCGATCACGGCCACCCGCGAGAAGATCTACTCCCGCGACCGCAATCTCTGGCATGTCTCGCACGAAGGCGGCATCCTCGAGGATCCCAACGCCGCCCCGCCCGAGGACATGTTCCTCTTCTCCACTGCTCCTCAGGCAGCGCCGGAGGAGCCCGAGGAAGTCGTGATCGGCTTCGCCGCCGGCACTCCGGTCTCGGTCGATGGAGAAGCGCTGGACCCGGTCGCGCTTGTCGACACTCTGAACGAGATCGGCGGCCGCCACGGCGTCGGCCGCATCGACCTCGTGGAGGATCGCCTCGTCGGGATGAAGTCGCGCGGCGTTTACGAGACGCCCGGTGGCGCGCTGCTCTACCAGGCGCACTCCGAGCTCGAGCAGCTCGTGCTCGACCGGCGTACGCTGGCGGCCAAGGACCTCATCGCCGCGCGCTACGCCGACCTCGTCTACGAGGGCCGGTGGTGGACGACGGAACGGCAGGCCTACGACGCGTTCGTCGGCGTCACGCAGATGCGCGTCACCGGCACCGTGCGGCTCCGTCTCTACAAGGGCACCGCCTCCGTGGTCGGCCGCCGGAGCGATGAGTCGCTGTACGATGAGCGGTTCGTCACGTTCGGCGAAGATGACGTGTATGAGCAGTCCGACGCGGCCGGCTTCATCCGCCTCTTCGCGCTTCCCGATCGCGTCCGTGCCCTGAAGGATCAGGAGCTCGCCGCACGCCGGGAGCAGGACACCGGGGACGCGCCAACGGAATCGGCCAATTCCACGCCGACGACTGAGGAAGCGCCGAAAGCGCTCGCGATCGCGTGACGCCGTCCCCGCCCCTCGAGCTCATCCCGAACGCGGACGCGGCTACGCACCGGCTCTGGGGCGGGCGCTTCGGCGCAGGCAGCGCGTCCGCGTTCGATGCGCTGAATTATTCGATCGCCACCGACTTCCGGCTCTGGCCGCACGACGTGAAGCTCTCGAAGGCGTGGGCCGTCGCCCTCTGGGGCGCCGGTGTTCTCACGCTCGATGAGAGCAAGACCATCGAGGCCGGACTCGACGCCGTCGGCGCGCGGCTCGCCGATGGCGCGCGCCCCGCGCCGTCCGACGAAGACGTGCATACGATGATCGACCGGATGCTGCACGAGGAAGTCGGCGACGTAGCCTCGAAGCTGCACACCGGGCGCAGTCGCAACGACCAGGTCGCGACCGCGACCCGGCTCTGGGCGATGGACGCATGCGCCGCGCTCGACCTCGCCGTGCGCGACCTGCAAGCGGCGATGCTCGACCGCACCGAGTCGCTCGGCGGCGCGCTCATGCCCGCGTACACCCACATGCAGCGCGCGCAGCCCGTCGCCGCGTCCCACTGGCTCCTGTCCCACTTCTGGCCGTTCGACCGCGACCGCTCCCGCCTCGCCGCCGCCTCTCGCTCGGCCGCCATTCTCCCGCTGGGCTCGGGCGCCGTCGCCGGATGCGCATTCCCCGTCTCGCGCGTGTTGCTCCAGGGGAGCCTTGGCTTCGCTGCCGTCTCACCGAACAGCATCGACGCGGTGAGCGACCGCGACTTCGTCGCCGAACTGCTGTTCTCGCTCTCGCTCGTCGGGGCGCACCTCTCCCGCCTGGCGGAGGATCTCATCCTCTATGGATCGAGCGAGTTCGGCTTCGTGGAGTTCGGCGAATCGTTCAGCTCCGGCTCCAGCATGATGCCGCAGAAGCGCAACCCGGATGCGCTGGAGCTCGCGCGTGCCTCCGGTGCGCGCCTGCTCGGTGACCTCGTGTCGCTGCTCGGGACGCTGAAGGGATTGCCGAGCGGTTACAACAAGGATCTCCAGGAGGACAAGCGCGCGCTGTTCGGCGCCGTCGATGCCGTGCGCCTGGTGCTCCCCGCCGTCGCGGGTACCGTGCGCGAACTCCGATTTCGTCCGGATCGCATGCGCGCGGCCATCTCGAGCTCGATGATGGCCACTGATCTCGCGGACTTCCTCGTGCGTCGGGGCGCTTCGTTCCGCGAGGCGCACGGCTGCGTGGGCGGCATCGTGCGCGAGGCAGAGCGGCTCGACTGCGAGCTGCATTCGCTGCCGCTCAAGACGTTCCAGTCGTCACACCCGCTGTTCGATGCGAGTGTGTTCGAGTCCCTGTCGGCGGCGAGCTCCGTCGAACGGCGGGAGGTCGACGGCGGCACCGGACCGGTCGCGATGAAGGCGCAGCTCGAGTCGGCGCGGGCGTCGTTGCGACCGGGAACCGACGTTGGACGGGGCAACGAGCTGCCGCCGCGCGTGGGCTGAGGCGCGCCGCGCGGTGCTCAGGCGAGCGCGCGCAACAGGGCCCGGATGCCGAGCACGATCGTCAGCGCGACGATGAAGCCGCCGGAGACATTGGCCTTCCACCCGTTCGCCGCGTTCCCGAGAGCGCGGCGATCATTCATCACGACCAGCAGGAAGATCGCGATGGCCGGCAGCAGGATGCCATTCGCCACTTGCGCCGAGAGGATCGCCCGCACCGGTTCCACGTCGAAGAGCGCAAAGACGCCGCCGATGGTGAGCACCGCCAGCCAGATGGCGCGCACGCGCGGCGCGCGGAGATCCACCGTCCAGCCGAATGCACCCGAGAGGGCGTAGGCGGCCGCGAGCGGTGCGGTGATGGCGGAAGTGACTCCGGCAGCCATCAGCCCGACGGCGAAGACGGTCGTGGCCCAGCGGCCGAGGAGCGGCTCGAGCTGCACGGCCATGTCGGCGGCACCGGCGATCGGCACTCCCTGCTGCGCCGCCGCGGTGACGACAATGGCCATCGAGACAATCCCGCCGAGCCCGATCGCGACGATGAGATCCGCTCGGGCGGCCGGCAATCCTCCCGCCTCCGCCCATCGCTCGCGCGCCGCGCTCGCGTGCAGGAAGAGGTTGTACGGCACGATCGTCGTACCGACCAGGCCCAGTGCGACCAGCGCCGCATCCGGTGCATCAGGGAGGGTAGGGACGAAGCCCCGAGCGATGTCGCCCGGCGAGCCGGCGACGCTGAGCGCCGTCGCGAGAAACGCGGCCGACATGACGAGCACGAGTCCGATCAGGACCCGCTCGATCACGCGATAGCGCCCAGTCCAGAGCAGCGCGGCCGCCGCCAGCGCGATGATGACGATCCAAGGCCGCCGGAAGTCCTCGGTCAGGATCTCCGCGCCGAGCGCCGCGCCGAGCAGGTTGCCCCGCTGGTACGCCGCGTTGCCGAGGCCGATCGCGGCCGTGACCAGTACGATCGCGAACAGCTCGAGCGCGGGCCGGTGCTGGAAGCGTCGGCGGATCGCCTCACCGAGCCCGGTGTGACCGATGACGCCGAGGCGGGCCGCCATCTCCTGCAGCACGATGGTGCCGATCGTGGCGAAGGCGAGTGCCCACAGGAGCGCATAGCCGAAGTTCGCTCCCGCCAATGTGCACGTGGTGACCGTGCCGGGCCCGATGAAGGCCGCGGCGACGACGGCGCCGGGCCCGATGCGCGGGAGCTTCAGATTGTCCTCAGGTCGCGATCCTCCCTCACCAGGCGCCGAACGACACTCCGATCGTGTAGAGCACCAGGTTGGTTCGACTGCGGATGGGCGTGAACACCGCATTGCCGTCATCGTCGCGCGAGATGCTGCCCTCGCGAAGATACTCTGCCTCCCCGTTCCCATGATAGATCGCGCTGAGCTCGAGAAGCACGGGGCGTTGACTGCGGGTGAGCGGGATGAGCAATCCGCCGCCGCCCGTCCACGCGGTCACGCCGTCGGAGAAGTCGGTCCAGTTGTCCAGCGTCTCCTCGGAATACCGCCACTTCACCGCGGTGCTGGTCGAGAAGTACGAGAAACCGACCGTTCCAGTGAGAAACGGACGCACGCCGGGGCCCGGCACCGTGAGGTACGGACCGATGCCGATGGAGAAGATGTTGTTGCTGGTCGTGACGTCGAGCGTCGAGTTGCTCCAATCGGAGAGGCTGTGGCGCGTCGTTTCGTGCCCGTACCAGAGCATGTCGATGCTGCCGCGGATCGAGAAGACGCCGCGCGAATCGAGAGCGTGCGCAACGTACCCGCCGAACCCGTAGCCGAAATCGATGTAATTCGCAAAATCCTCCAGCGGCTGCGCACCGCGTGCACCGACGGCGATGTAGCCGCGAGCAGGTAGGCGCGACTCGTCGTTCGTCTCGCCGATGAGCTGCGCGCCGGCTTGGCGGACGAATGGAGTGATGACGAACAGGAGCGCGGCGATGAGAGGCGCGACTCGCATTGTGAGACCTCTGCGTGGAACGTCGGGAGCGCGTGCCGGCGATGTGCGGTTCGCTGCACCTTCAAGGGCAGGGAGGATACCGTCGGGGTGCAGGTCGGGAGTGCCAGTCCCACAACAATTTAGCGCTCCACCGACAGGCGTGCTCGGTCTGGCCGCCTCCTGGCGGAGACGCCGGCCGTCCTCGTGTCGGGACACCGGCCAGGCGACGCCCCGGTGATCTCAGGTGCCACCAGCGGGCCGTGACGACACGACTGCCTTGCCTCGAACATGGCGGTACATCGCTGGGAAGTTGGCGCCCGGCCGCTCAGAACATGACGCCCACGGTGATCGGAAGCAGAGTGACGTCGCCACCGCCGGAGTCGAATTGATGGTAGCCGAGCTCGATGAATGTGTTGAATTCGGCGAGCTGAAACTGAATGCCCGCACCGAGGCTCCAGCCGAACGCATTCTCGTCGCCCGTCACGTGGGGGTCGCGCACGTTGTACATCCCGAGTCCGCCGACGACGTATGGTGTGAACGGCAGTGGCAGTCGGTACAGGGCATTGGCGGTTCCGGAGATCACGCGCAGGTTCTCCGATTCGTGATCGGCGCCACCACCGTGCGGCGAGAGCTGGAGCTGGTGCAGGGTCGCGTCGAACCGCAGCCCGACCGGAAAGGCAGGCGG
>CAYLPM010000209.1:0-6943 GCA_964385525.1 uncultured Gemmatimonadaceae bacterium | reverse complement strand
GCGCTTCCTCGACGTCGTGCTCGCGCTGACCTCGCGTACCTACCTCACCGCGCTGCAGCAGTACCGGGGCGCGCTGGTGCGTCGCAACGCAGCGCTGCGCACCGTGGGGCGCTCCGGAGCGGGCGATCAGCGCGCGGCCGTGTGGGAACCGGCACTCGCGCGCGCGGGCGCGGTACTGTGGGAGGAGCGGCTTGCCTGGGTTGAGCACGCGGCACCGCGATTCGCCGAGTTGTGCACGGCGATCGGCGAGCGCGGTGCGGTGACGATGCGCTACGCGAGCGCGCTCGAGGCTGGCCCGCGGCCCGAGGAGCGACTGGCCGAGGCACTTGCCGCCCGCCGCGCGCTCGACGTTCGACGCGGCATCACGCACGCCGGACCGCATCGCGACGAGCTGGTGCTCCAGCTCGACGGCCGCGAGCTGCGAGCGTTCGGTTCGGCAGGGCAGCAGCGCACGGCGTCGATTGCCCTGCGGATGCTGGAGGTCGAAACCCTGCGCGCGGCGACGGGGGCCGCGCCGCTCCTTTTGCTCGACGACCCGTTCGCCGAGCTGGATGCGCGGCGCTCTGCGCGCATCCTCGAGCTGCTCACGCGGGAGGGGTTGGGCCAGGTCGTGCTCGCGGTGCCGCGAGCGACCGACATTCCGGGCGGCCTCTCGCGTCTCGAGCGGCGACGCATGGTGGACGGGGTGCTCGGGGCGGACCGGCCGTGAGCGACCAGCGGCGCCGCAAGCCGGCCGCGCTGGGCGAGGTCGTCTCGCAGTTCCTGGAGCGCTCCGGGCTCGAGGGACGGGTCGATCAGGCGCAGGTGATCCCCGAATGGCCGGCGCTGGTGGGGCCGAACATCGCAGAGGTGACGGTTCCGATTTCCGTGAGCCCCGACGGAACGTTGATGGTGGCGGTGGCGACGCATTCGTGGATGACCGAGCTGTCGCTGATGGAGCCCGAGCTGTTGCGGGCACTGAACGCGGGCCGGGAGCGGGCTCGGAGGATTGTGAGAATCAGATGGGTACTGCGACGATAAGCCATTACCGGTCAACGGGTTGAGTTCCCCATTGCGGCTTGCTTTCGGGCTCCTGCCCAGTTAGATTTGTCAGGTTGGCCGGTTCGGCGCATTCGGCCTTTTTTCGGTAGTTCATCAGCATCGATCAGAGCACCCAGACATGGCCAAGACCGCTGGAGACACGCCCCCCTCGGGGAAGTACGATGCCGGGCAGATCCAGGTCCTCAAGGGGCTGGACGCCGTCCGGAAGCGTCCGGGGATGTACATCGGCTCGACGTCATCGCGCGGACTGCACCACCTCGTGTACGAGGTCATCGACAACTCGATCGACGAGGCGCTGGCGGGCCACGCGGACAAGGTCGACGTGACGATCCACAAGGATGATTCGATCACCGTGATCGACAACGGGCGCGGGATTCCGGTCGACGTCCATCCGACGGAGAAGATACCGGGAGTCGAGCTCGCGATGACGGTGCTGCACGCAGGCGGGAAGTTCGACAAGAGCTCGTACAAGGTGTCGGGCGGGCTGCACGGTGTCGGCGTGTCGGTGGTCAACGCGCTCTCCGAGCAGCTCAAGGTGTGGGTCCGGCGCGATGGCAAGGAGCACTACATGGACTTCGCGCGTGGCGCCACGACGACGAAGCTCAAGGTGCTCGACAAGATCGCGGCGAAGGACACGGGCACGACGGTGTGGTTCAAGCCCGACCCGCAGATCTTCACCGAGCTGCGATACGACTACTCGACGCTGGCGACCCGGGTGCGGGAGCTCTCGTTCCTCAACAAGGGCGTGACGATCACGATCACCGATGAGCGGGAGGGCGACGAGAAGCAGGAGATCTTCCACGCCAGGGACGGCCTCAAGGAGTTCGTGCAGTTCCTGAACGAGAAGCGGAAGCCGCTCCACCCCGAAGTGATGTACCTGGAGACGGAGCGGGACGACATCGGGATCGAGCTCGCGCTCCAGTACAACGACGGGTACAACGAGACGGTCTTCTCGTTCGTGAACAACATCAACACGCACGAGGGGGGGACGCATCTCACCGGCTTCAAGGCGGCGCTCACGCGCACCATCAACGCCTACGCGCAGAAGGGGAACTTCCTCAAGAAGGCCGATTTCACGCTGAGCGGCGACGACGTGCGCGAGGGACTCACGTGCGTGATGTCGGTCAAGGTGCGCGAGCCGCAGTTCGCGGGACAGACCAAGACCAAGCTCGGCAACTCCGAGGTCGAGAGCGCGATCAAAACGGTCGTGAACGAGTGGCTGGGGAGCTATCTCGAGGAGCACCCGCGGACCGCGAACATCGTGATCGAGAAGGCCGTCTCCGCGGCGCGGGCGCGCGAGGCGGCGCGCAAGGCCCGCGATCTCACGCGCAAGAAGAACGCACTCGATGTCGGCAATCTGCCGGGCAAGCTGGCCGACTGCTCGCTCAGCGATCCGTCGCTCTGCGAGCTCTACCTCGTAGAGGGAGACTCGGCCGGTGGGTCGGCGAAGCAGGGGCGCGACCGCGCGTTCCAGGCGATTCTGCCCCTGCGCGGCAAGATCATCAACGTCGAGAAGGCGCGCATCGACAAGGTGCTCTCGAACGAGGAGATCCGGACGATCATCACCGCGATCGGCTCCGGGATCAAGGACGAGTTCAATCTCGAGCAGACGCGCTATCACAAGATCATCATCATGACGGACGCCGACGTCGATGGCGCCCACATCCGCACGCTGCTGCTGACGTTCTTCTATCGGCAGATGCAGCAGTTGATCGATGCCGGCTACATCTACATCGCACAGCCGCCGCTCTACCGCGTGGCGAAGGGAAAGGAGGAGTACTACGCCTACGATGAGCCCGAGCGCGAGGCGATCTCCGTGCGCCTGAGCAACGGCGATGGCCGGGGCAGCCTCTCGGTCCAGCGCTACAAGGGGCTCGGGGAGATGAACCCGGACCAGTTGTGGCGGACCACCATGGATCCCGAGCACCGCACGCTGCTCAAGGTGAGCATGGATGACGCCGTCCGGGCGGACCTGATGTTCCAGACGCTGATGGGCGACGACGTGGAGCCGCGGCGCGCATTCATCGAGGAGAATGCCCGGTTCGTGTCGAACCTCGATGTCTGAAGTCCGGGGCGCGGCGAGCCGCCACGTCGCGCGCCGGTTCCGCTGCTACGGCACCCAGCGCTGATTCGACCGGTCGACGTCCGGAAAGAGGCGCTCCGGGTCGATCTCCACTCGCACGATCGCCGGCTCGGCCGCCACGCGCACGGTCGTCCGCCGCGCGCCCGTGAGCCACGCCTCCACCGGCACCGTCACACGCTGCACGGCGCCATCCGACCTCGTGATGGCCAGCGCAGCGGGCATCGGCATCTCGCCGTGATTCTCGACCGTGATCGTCGCCGAATCCCCACTCACGGCGACGCCCCCGACGCCCTGGTCGAGCCGCCACGTCTCGAAGTACCAGCCGCGCCAGAACCAGGAGAGGTCCCGGTCGAGCGCGGTGTTCAACCCGAAGAAGAAGTCGTAGGGGTGCGGGTGACGTTCGATCCAGGCACGCCCATAGCGGCGCAAGGCGGCGTCGAACTCGTCGGGGCCCACCAGGGCACGCAGCGTCCGCAGCACCACCGCGGCTTTCTCGTAACTCGCGATCCCGTAAGCCATCTCGGACGAGTAATTGTCGGCGTGCTGCATCAGCTGCACTTCGACACCGGTGGGCACGAAGCGGAGGTACGCCTGGAGTGACTCGAGCCCCGGGTCCGTCCCGCCCCGCGTGAAATCGATCGTCGCCAGCGCCTCCAGAAACTGCGCGAAACCCTCGTCCTGCCACGCATGGCGCTTCTCGTCCGAGCCCACCAGCATCGGGAACCACATGTGCCCGACCTCGTGCGCGATGACCCGGTAGAGAAACGTGGCGTCGCCGGGATCCGTGACGAGGGTGACCATCGGATACTCCATCCCGAAGACGAATCCCTCCACCGACGTCATGTGTGGGTAGGGATACGGCCACAGGTAGCGCGACATGTACTCGATCGCGTGGCGCGTGTAGCGCGCCGCCTCCGTCCAATTGCTCGCGGCGGGCCGGTAGTAGGCGTGGATCGCCGCTGTGTCCGGGCGCCCATCGCCCGAGTGATCGCCGACGACGGCCACCGTGGCATCCCACAGGTAGTCATCGGATGTGTTCCAGATGAAATCGCGCACCGTGTCGGCGCGAAACCGCCAGGTGAGCCGCCCACCCGCGCCGCGCGCCGTCGCGCGTCCCGCTCCGCGGTCGCCCGCCGCGACGATCGGCACCACTCCCGGCGCGCGTCGCGAGCGCTCGAGCCGCGCCCGCGCCGAATCCGAGAGCACCTCCGCCGGATTCGTGAGCACGCCGGTCGCGGCGACGAGCCATCCGTCGGGAACGGTGACCGCAACCCGATAGTCGGCGTAGCCCATGTAGAACTCCCCGTTCCCCAGATAGGGATCGGTGTGCCATCCGCTCAGGTCATCGTAGACCGCGACCTGCGGATACCAGTAGCCGACGAGAAAGATCTCGCCATCGGTGCCCATGCGCGGCGTCGTCGAGGGCGGCATCGTGAAGGCCCACGAGAATCCGAGCTCGGCGGATGTTCCCGGCGGAATCGGCTCGGCGAGTCGCAGCCAGGCCACGGTGCCACTCACCTCGTAGCCCGGTCCCTGGGTCGCGGCGAGGTTGCGAGCGGGAAGCACGTGCCCCTGCGCGCGCACGGTGTCGAGGCGGACGCCGGTGGATGGCCCCGCCCCGACTCGCGTCCCGGGCGCGCGGAGATTCTGATGGAGGTGCACGGCAATGCTGTGCAGCGTGTCCGGCGAACGGTTCTCGTAGCGGATCGTCCCGCGCCCTCGCACTTCTCGGCGCTGCGGATCCAGCACTCCCTCGAGATCGTACTCCGACCACTGCTGCCAGTAGGCCGGTCCGGGACGTCCGACGAGCGTCCGCGTGTCACGCTCGACGGCGGCCGCAAAAGCGCGGTTGTCGGGAAGGGAGTAGCGAGCCGCGGCCTGGGCGGGCGGGATCGGCGGCGGAAGCTGCGGACTCGTGCAGGCGGCGATGACCAGCGCCGCGACGAGCCCGAGCGGGCGGAGCGAACCTGAAGCGAAGCAGCAGTTTGACATCGCACCACCAGCTCAGATGGGTGAGTAGTGCTTCACGCCGAGCGCCGTCACGCGATGTGAGACGAGCGGCAGTGGAGGATCGGCCTCGTCGGCGATCACGATCGCCTTCCGGAGCGCCGCGCGGCCCGCCTCGATCCCCGCACGGTTCCCCGCGAAGACGGTCGCCAGCGGTTCGCCCGCTTCGACCCAGTCGCCCGGCTTCGCCGTGATCACGAAGCCGACGCTCGGATCCAGTCTGTCGTCGATCGTCGCGCGGCCTCCGCCGAGCGCAATGATGCCGCGCCCGATCGCCTTCGGCTCGACACGGGCCACGAACCCCCGGCGCGGCGCGCCGAAGAGATCGCACGCCTCCGCCTGTGGCAGCACGGCCGGATCGTCGACGACGCCCGGATTGCCGCCCTGGGCCTCGATGATCGCCTGAAACCGCTCAGCCGCACGACCGGTGCCGATAGCCCGCTCCATCGCCCGGCGCGCCTCCTGATGGTCGGACGCCGTCCCGGCGAGCACGAGCATTTCCGCGCCCAACGCGTACGTCACGTCCATCAGGTCCGGCGGCCCCTCGCCGTGCAGGGCATGAATCGCCTCCTCCACCTCCAGCGCGTTCCCGCACGCGCGGCCGAGGGGTCGATCCATGGCCGTGACGAGTGCGACTACCGGGCAGCCGGCGTCGGCGCCAAGCTCGATCATCACACGCGCGAGCTCGAGGCCGCGATCCAGCTCCGGCAGGAACGCGCCCGACCCGCGCTTCACATCCAGCACCAGTCCTGTGAGCCCCTCCGACAGCTTCTTGCTCATGATCGAAGCAGCGATGAGCGGGATCGATTCGACCGTCGCCGTGGCACTGCGGAGCGCATACATCTGCCGGTCCGCGGGGGCGATCTCGTCCGTCTGCCCAAGGAGCGCGCAGCCGAGCCGCTCCAGCTGCGTGCGCGCTTCGGCGAGGGAGAGTGAAGTCCGGAAGCCCGGGATCGATTCCAGCTTGTCGAGCGTGCCACCAGTATGACCGAGTCCACGCCCCGACATCATCGGAACGGCGACACCGAGGGTGGCGATGAGGGGCGCGAGGACGATCGAGACCTTGTCGCCCACGCCGCCCGTCGAATGTTTATCGACGCGCGGAGATGGGAGGGTCGAGACGTCGAGGCTCTTCCCACTCGACAGCATGGCGGCGGTGAGCGCGCTGGTCTCGGCCCGGTCCAGCCCGCGGAGAAAGATCGCCATCAGGAGGGCGGCCATCTGGTAGTCTGGAACATGGCCGGCCACGTAGGCGCGGACGAGCGCGTGCCACTCGCCCGCGTCGATCCGCCCGCCATCGCGTTTTCGCTCGATCAGCCGGTATGCCAACATTGACCGTGTTCGGGGGTATTCCTATGCTTGCGGCGGTACGCATCCCGCCCCTTCGCGCCGGCCGGCCTCTCGGCCGGCCGCCCCACTTCGTCTCTGGAGCTCCAATGCTTGCACGTGTCGTGGCAGTCGCCGCGCTCGCCCTCGCCGCCCCACTCGCCGGCGCGCAGTCCGCGGCCGACCACATCGCGCTCGGTGACCGGGAGTACGCGGCCATGAACGCCAACGCCGCACTCGCGCATTATGAACAGGCCGTGACGGCCGATTCGCAAGGGTACGAGGGATTATGGAAGGCCGCGCGCGAGGCCATTGGACTGGGGGAGTTCGAGCGGGATGAGACCCGGCGCGCGGAGCTCTTCAGCAAGGGAGAGGCATACGCGCGGCGAGCGGTCGAGGTCAATCCGAACGATGCCGAGGGACACTTCAACCTCGCCCGCGCGCTGGGACGCGTCGCGCTCTCACTCGGCACGCGGGACCGGATCA
>CAYLPM010000208.1:0-3977 GCA_964385525.1 uncultured Gemmatimonadaceae bacterium | reverse complement strand
TCCCCACGCAGGAGATAGACCGTCTCGTCCTTGACGTTGTGGTACTGCACCGACAGCGCGTGCCCCGCCTCGATGTGGAGGATCTTGCCGACGTAGCGGTCGGTGTGGGCCCAGATGATCTCGTGGCCCCAGGGCTTGGGTACGATCACGACCTTCGCGCGACCGCTCATCGGTCCGGCATCTCCTTGGGGGCAGGTGAACGAGCGGCAGGGGCCGCCCGCCGCGCAACTGCAACCTCGAAGTGGTCGGTTGTGAGCCGTCAGCGGGCAGTGAAAGGGCGGTGGCAATCCACCGACCACTGACGGCTGATCACCGACCACTTCGAGGCTGCAGTTGCCGGGAATCTATCCCGACTCCTGTCCACCTGCACGCTCGGGCACAATTGGTGCTTCTCCAGCGCCCGTATGCTCCTCGCGCCCCGCTACATCCCGAAGCTGACCGCCATCGTCGGCCTCTTCACGCGCTACGGCCTCCGCGACTTCGCGCAGCGGCAAGGGATGACCCTGCTCGCGCCCGATGAGGTCGAGGCCGGCGACAATGGGGCAGAACCCGACATCGCGAAGAAGGCGGCGGCCTTCCGCCGCCGGCTGGTCGAGCTCGGACCGGCGTACGTGAAGCTCGGCCAGGTGCTCTCCACGCGCCCCGATCTCCTACCTCCGCCGTTCATCGAGGAGCTCGAGCATCTCCAGGACGATGTCGGTCCGATCCCGTTCGAGGACGTCCGGCGCACGATCGAGGAGGAGCTCGGCGCCCGCATGTCGAAGCTCTTCGAGCGCTTCGATGAGGAGCCGCTCGGCACCGCGAGCCTCGGGCAGGTGCATGCCGCCGAGCTGCGCGGTGGACGGGCCGTCGTCGTGAAGGTGCAGCGTCCCGGCATCCGGCCGGTGCTGGCCGAGGACATCGAGTTCTTTCGCGAGCTGGCCACGTTCCTCACGCATCACACGAAGGCCGGTCAGCGCGTGGACATGCTCGGCGTCGTGCAGCAGCTCGAGCGCGCACTGAGCGATGAGCTGGACTACCGCGTCGAGGCGCGCAATGCGATGACGTTCCGTCGCGCGCTGGCGGAGTTTCCGCGGCTGCTGATCCCGCGCGTCATCGAGGCGTACACCACCGAGCGCGTGCTGACGATGGAGCGCATTCGCGGACTCAAGATCGATGAGATCCCGCCGGTCACACGGCTCGAGCACGACCTGCGTCCGCTGGCCGACGAGTTCGCGAAGGCGTACCTGAAGCAGATCACGATCGACGGCCACTTCCACGCCGATCCGCACCCGGGGAACATCTTCGTGGTGTTCCCCGAGATGCAGAACCCGATGACACCGGGCGAGATCGCCGCCAGCGACCGCCGCACCGAGCGCCGGCCGGTCGCGAGCGCGCTCGGCCGCATCGAGCAGGAGGCACAGCGCGACGCGGCGGCGCCGCCGGATGAAGAACGCGTCCGCCTCGCGCTGATCGACTTCGGCATGACGGCTCGGCTCCCCGACGCGCTCCGCGAGTCCGTCGTCACGCTGCTCCTCGACCTCGCCGACAACCGCGGCGATGCCGTGGCCGAGACGATGATCCAGCTCGGCGAGGCCCTGCCGGAGTTCGATCACGATCCCTACACGCGCGAGGTGGCCGCCCTCATCGCGCGCAACTACGACCTCGCCGTCGGCGAGGTGCACGCCGGCACGGTACTCTACGAGGCGATCAACATCTCGTACGAGCACGGCCTCCGCCTGCCGGCCGAGCTCACGCTGCTCGCCAAGGCGCTCTTCAACCTCGACTCCGTGAGCCGCGCGCTCGACCCCACCGCGAGCCCGATCGGCGCGATCCGCGAATACGGCAACCGCATCATCGACGAGCGGGCGAAGCGCGAGCTCTCGCCGCGGCGGCTCTTCCAGATCGCCAGCGCCACGAGCGACCTGCTCGGTCAGCTCCCGCGCCGGCTGGACGTCATCTCGCAGCGCCTCGCCGCCAACGACTTCGGCCTCAAGATGGATCCGCCGCAGCTCGACACGCTGCTGAAGGCGTTTCAGAAGATCGCCAACCGGATCTTCTCGGGGCTCGTGCTCACGGGACTACTGATCGCGAGCGCGATGCTGCTCCCGTATCAGCGCAGCCTCGGGCTGGCGGGCTTCCTGATCGCGGCGCTGCTGGGGGTGTACATGGTGGTGTCGATACTCATGTCGGATCATCGGCGGCGAGGCGGTTAGGGATCGCTGTTCGGCTGGACAGTTCGATGTTCGGCTGAGGGAATCCAAGCTGTGAGCTGCCAGCGTGCCAGCGGCCAGCCAGCCAGGGACGTGGAATGGACGGTTCGATGTTCGGCTGAGGGAATCCAAGCTGTGAGCCTTCAGCTTGCCAGCGGGCCAGCCAGCCAGCAGGGAAACGAGCCCTCTCCGCTGTAGCTCACGACCGGCAGGCTGTCGGCTGGCAAGCTCACGGCTTGGATCCCCCTTCACTACCTCGAACTCCTCCCTCACCGGCCGCGGCACCTGCGATTTCCCGCTGGCATGCTGACCAGCTGGCGCGCTGAAGGCTCACGGCTTGGATCCCCCTTCACTACTTCGAACTCTCCTCTCTGACCGACCGCTGCAACTGCGGTTCCCCGCTGGCTTGCTGACCAACTGGCACGCTGAAGGCTCACAGCTTGGCTCCCCCTTCCCTACCCCGAACTCTCTCTCCATTCACCAGAGGTCCGCGAACGAAAAACCCCACCGGAATCCCACCCGCTTGTCGCTCCCGTCGTCACGCGCCAGCCCCGGGTGATTCACGTAGACCGGAAAATCGACCCGCAACCGCACGTCCCGATCGTACAGAAAGCCGCGGAGCGACAGCCCGACGCCCGCATCCGCGAGCCACTCGCCTGAATCGCTCTCGCGTCCCGATGCATGGCCGCCGTCCGCGAACGCCGAGAGCCACACGCCGAGTCTCGGCTGTCGCGGCGCGAGCGTGAACAGCCGGAACGCCTGCTCGATGTTCGCCGCGACGAGACGCTCGGCGGAGAGATACGGCGAGTATCCGCGCAGCCCGCCGCCGCCCAGCGGGATGTAGTTCACGCCGTCCTGATCGAGGATGGCGCCGTTCGGCCGCCACCAGTGATTGCCGAAAGTCGCGAAGGGGTCGGCGGCGGAGACGTACATCCGGCGCTGCTCCGGCGCGCGATCCGCGAACCCGCCGTACGCACGCAGGAACGTCGTCGCCCGCCCACCGGCGGTCCGCCGGATGTGATGCGCGGCAAGCTCGAGCCGTGGATATCCGATCGAGCGCGATTCGTCGCCGATCTTCGATCTCGCGATCCCGCCCGCGAGCGACGCCTCGACGGCGAACGGTGAGGCGCCCGGACTGCGCACGCCGAACTTCACGCGCCCCTCGTACGTGTCCACGTCCTCCCAGTTCTCCGGCAGCACGTCGTCCGTCATCGGCAAGGCCACCCGCAGGTCGAGGCCGAGCGTGCGCCGAGCGATCGGCGCGAAGAGAAAGCGTGAGCGGTCCCACTCCATGCCCAACTCACCGGCGGCGATTCCGTCCAGCGCCGCCAGGCCGTAGCGGAAGCCATTCAGTACGCGCGAGCCGATCTTCGGATTGTCGCCCTGCACCCAGAGCTGGAGCCGCTCGCCGAGCGTCGCGTCGGAGTCCGACCCGGGCCCGAGGTCCGACTCCCACCCGCCGAGCGGAACGGCGATGCCGGTCGCGAGCCGATCGATCCACCCCTGGTAGCTCTCACGTACGCGGAGCCCGAGCGTCAAGCCACCCGGGTCGGAGTACCAGGCGAGCGCGGAATACTCGATGAGCAGGCGCTCGCGATCGACCTGCTCGAGAAACGGCCAGTCGAACACCGTGCGCCGGCCCGGATCCCGGCCGCCCAGCCGCGCCCAGAATCCCGGCGACGCGACATCGTTGCGCCGGTCCCAGTCGTCCGTCGTGCGGTGCGGATCGAGCCGCACCTCGAGCGGCTCGGCGTCGGTGCGCACCTCGACCCACTGCTCCTCCGG
>CAYLPM010000207.1:0-4468 GCA_964385525.1 uncultured Gemmatimonadaceae bacterium | reverse complement strand
AGGAGCGCGTCTCCGAGGAGGCCATTCGCGCGCTCGCGGAGATCGGGATGCTCGGGCTCACCATTCCGGCGGAGTACGGCGGCCTGGGGCTCTCCGCGAGCGCCTGGGCACGCGTCTTCAGCGAGCTCTCGCGCATCGACGCCTCGTGCGCAGTGCTCGTGGGCGTCCACTGCGGGCTCGGCGCCAAGGCTATCGTACTTTTCGGCACCGACGACCAGAAGCGCCGCTATCTGCCGATGCTCGCCGCCGGCGAGACCCTGGCCGCGTACGCGCTCACCGAACCCGAGACGGGGTCCGATGCGCAGAACATCGTGACGCGAGCGGAGCCGGCGGCGGACGGCTCACACTGGGTGCTGAATGGGCGCAAGCTGTGGATCGGGAACGGCCATCGCGCCGGCGTTATCGCGACCTTCGCACAGACGCCGGTGGAGCGGCGCGGGGAGCGCACGACGCGGCCGACGGCGTTCATCATCCGTCCGGACATGCCCGGATTCCGGGTGGTGGGGACGGTGCGCAAGCTCGGGATCCGCGGCTCCACGCAGGCGGAGCTCGCGTACGACGACCTGCGCGTGCCGGCCGATCACGTCCTGGGCCAGGTCGGCAAGGGATTCGGCGTGGCGGTGCACGTGCTGAACGGCGGCCGATTGACGCTCGCGGCGGGATGTACCGGCGGGACGAAGGAGATCCTCGGCCAGATGGCCGCGTACGCCGAGCAGCGCGTGCAGTTCGGGCGGCCGATCGCCGGCTTCGAGATCACGCAGCGGAAGCTGGCGCAGCTCGCCGCCGACACCTACGCGGCGGACGCGATGCTCGGCGAGCTCGCGGCGCTGGTGGATGGTGGCGAGGCGGACGTGTCACTGCAGAGCGCGTGCGCCAAGGTGTTCGCGAGCCATCTCATCTGGCGCGCGGCGGACGAGATGGTGCTGGTGGCGGGCGGGCGGGGATACGTGAAGCCGTACCCGTACGAGCGGACGCTCCGCGATGCGAGGATCAACCGGATCTTCGAGGGGACCAACGAGGTGCTGCGGCTGTTCATCGCGCTGAACGGCCTCCAGGGGCCCGCGGAGACGCTGAAGGAGCTCGGCTCGGCGCTGCGTTCGCCGCTGCGGAACCTGGGACTGATCTCGGGCTACGCGGCGTCCCGGGTGCGGAGCGCACTGGGCGCGACGGCATCGCTCGACAGCGAGCTGGACCCTCGACTGAGCGATCACCGCAAGTACTTCGAGAAGCACGTCGCCGAGCTGCGGCAGGCGACGGAGCGGGCGATAACGCGGCATCGCCGGGAGATCATCGAGCGGCAGATGGTGCTGGAGCAGCTCGCGGACATGGCGATTCTGATGTTCGCGACGGCCTCGGTGCTGGCGCGCACGCAGGCGCTGATCGAGGCGCGTGGGGTGGAGGCGTGCGCGGACGAGCTGGCGCTGTGCGACCTGTTCTGCGTCGAGGCGGGGCTTCGCTTTCGCGAATGCCGGCAGATGCTGGATTCGGCGCCGTACGACGCCCGGCGCGCGGTAGCGGCGAGAGTGCGGGAGGGAGCCGGGTACGTGGTGGAAGACGCGCTGCTCGACGCGCCGGCCGAGGCGCCGAGGAAGGAAGAGACAGAAGCGAGTAGAGCGTAGTACCTATCGGCATGCCGATAAGTACTACGCTCCACTCGCTTCTGTCTCCTGCATCCCCGCGACGAAGTCTACCGCGGGTGTCTGTCGATGATGTAGACCCAGTTCGGCCGCGGCCCGCGGATACTGGCATCGGTCGTCGCCAATTCCGCCTCGGTGCCGCCGGTCTTGGTGACCGTCAGCGTGGTAGCGGTGACGTCGGTGACGATGCTCGTGCCGTTGTTCAGGCCACCCGCATCGAAGCCGTCGACCGTGATCTCCTGGCCGACGAAGAAACCATCGGTGATGAACGAGCCGTTCACCCTGGCGTAGCCGGTGGGCGTTGCGAACAGCGTAGTGTCGCTCGTCGATCGGATGAAGGCGGTACCCTGAGGTGCGCTGGTACCGACGACCGACCCCGGCGTGAAGATCGCGAGAATGGCGCTGCCGCCAATGCTCGTGCCGCCGATCGGAGAGAGATTGTTGGCTGCGTTCCCTGCGTCGCCGGCCGGCGCGAGGGCGTTCGCCATGGCGGGTGTGACCTGACCGGCCGGCAACGCACGAAGCGCGACCGCACCGACGTCGAGCGTGGTATAAGCCGTGGTGCTGAGGTACGCGACGTTCGGGAACAGGGTTTCCGTCGGGAGGGCCGCCGACGTCGAGGGCGCGCCATAGACGTCGACGTTGCCCCAGCCGGTCCCGAGGTGCATCGCGCGGATCGCGAAATCACCCGCATCGATCGTTGCGGGAATGTCATCCTGAATCACAATGATCCGATTCTCGACGGCCGCGCCGGGATCGGCCATCCCGACATGGACGATCGTGTAGTACGTCCCCGCCTGGAACGTGAGGGTCGTGTCGATGAGGCGCGTCGACGTCACGTTGATGTCGGAGCTCGTCGGGAACACACGCAGGTTCCGGGACCCGACGCCCGTGCCCTGGTAGGGGGTGAAGCCGCGGAAGGCCAGTCCGTAGGCCGGCGGCGAGTACTCGAGCTGGTCCACGAAGCGCCAATCCTGGCCGCCGGTGTCCGGCACGGCGTTGACGAAGCGCGTATACGCCAGCGGCACGTTGGGCGCGGTGCCGACGAGTCCACCGTCCTCGTCGCAGCCGGCGAACGCCATCGCGGCGGTGCACAGCAGAAGGGTGCGGAATACTCTCATTGGAACGCTATCTCCACAGTCAGGGCTCTGAGCCAGTCGTTCGCTCGGTTCGATTTCCCGTTTACCACCGTTTCGGTCTCAGATCGTCCGGATTCGGTTCGGGCGGAAGCTCGATATCATCGTCATCGAAGAATCCCGCCAGTCCCGTCTTGGTGACGACCGCCACGATGACACCCGTCATCACGGCCGCCGCCAACCACGACCGCGATTTCGAGAGCCGCCGTTCATGGGCGCGGCTCACGAAATCACGATCGAGCCGGATCGTCTCACCACTCCACGCGCTGCTCTGGCCGTCGATCGATGCGACACGGAAGACGCTCACCACGTACTGATCGCCCTCCGCGCCCATGACCCGCCCTTCGATGCTCCTGATGCCGGTCCCCATGCGCTCGGCGAGACTGACTCGTCCGCGATCGGTGATCTCGAACGAGACCGTCTCTCCGACCGGTGGAGTCGACGACTCCACCGGTACATAGGTGTAGCACCCCGACAACCAGGCCAAGGCGAGCAGGCCGGCCTTCCAGCGTGTGCGTCGCATTGCGGATCAGAACCCGTAGGTCCCCACGGCCGCGCTGCTCTTCACGCCACCCCCGGTCGGGTATGGCGAAAGCTGGCGAGCGTCCATCTCCTGATATGGAACGGGGTATTCGTAATGCGTGTTCCCGACGAGATCACCCCAACCGCGGCCGTCGATCCACCAACGGGCGTAGCTCGAGTACGCGGTCTCCATTCGCTTCTCGTACTTCATGGCCTCCCACACGCTGCCGCATGCCGTCGTTCCATTCGGCCGCGGGACGCGTGGCACGCAGTTCGCCTTGGAGGCGTTTGGCGTGACGTCCGTAATGACGCCATCGCCATCGATCACATAGTCCGCACCCGGCACCGGATCGTTCATGCTGCTGACGAGCCCGTCCAGTGCCGGCAAATCGTTGGCGGTTCGATATGCATCGATGATCGCGACTGCATCGTCGAACCGGTTACGGCGCAGATAGGCCTCGGCGAGCAGCAGATCGTTCTCCGCCTGCAGCATCTCCAGCCACGGGCCCTCGTTCGTTCCCGTATTGGTGGCCTCTCGGATGTAGCGCGTGCGGTTGAACTGGTAGTACGACCAGCCCCACCCGGACGCGATTTCATCCTGCTGCTGTGCGGCGATGTACGGCTTCGTCTCGTGGTCGCCGGGGAAGCCCAGCCCACCACCGTCCTCGCCCCACGAGTTGTCGATCTGTGCGGTTCGCGTCGCGCCACGAGGCCACCTGCGATCCGGCGAAAGAACGAGGAAGGGCTGCCGCTCGTTCAGGTCCTGGCCGATCCAGGCGTTGTACGCGCCCGACGTATCCGACATGCCGAAGTACATCAGTGACATCTGCCCCCAGGCGCGTCCATCCTGGAACATCTGGGATCCGACGAAGCCGATGTTCCACCCAGTGGACCCACCAGCATCCACGAGGAAGTCAGTCTCGATGCCATCCTCGGTGTCGGCAATGACCGCGTCCCAGTTCACGTTGTCGCGTTCAGTGGGAGTACGCGCGACACCCGCGCGGAACCGTGCCCGATAGGACTTGACCATCCGCACGAAGCCGGCCTGCGACGAATGCGCCGTCGCGCCACTGAGCCACGCTCCGGGCAGCGGAAAACCGCCCGCCGCCGCCGAGCTCTCGGCGATCGCGCTCGCACTGTCGAGCATCTCGATCGAGCTCGCCATCGATTCCG
>CAYLPM010000206.1:0-2987 GCA_964385525.1 uncultured Gemmatimonadaceae bacterium | reverse complement strand
GCGATGATGTTCGTGGCGGTGGTCGCGCTCGGCCTGATCTCGTTCACGCGCCTCCCGATCGACCTGCTGCCGGGCATCGCGTACCCGAAGCTCGTCATCTACACGAGCTATCCGGACATCGGCCCGTCCGAGGTCGAGCGGCTGGTCACTCAGTACGTCGAACAGGCGGTCGCGCGCGTGCCGGGCCACGAGCGCACCGAGAGCATCTCGCGCGACGGAGTCTCGCTCGTCACCATGCGCTTCGCGTGGGGGACGGACATGGACTTCGCCGCGCTCAACGTGCGCGAGCGGCTGGATGAGATCCGCACCCGGCTCCCGCAGGGCGCCGAGCGGCCGATCGTGCTGCGCAGCGATCCGACGGCCGATCCCGTCATGTCGGTCACGGTGGCCGGCGGCGCCGATCTGTGGCAGCTCAAGGAGCTGGCCGAGAACGTCATCAAGCGGCGGTTCGAGCAGATCGACGGGATCGCGCAGGCGACGGTCACCGGCGGGCTCGAGCGCGAGATCAGGATCGACGTAGACTCGCGCCTGCTCGAGAGCTACGGCATCACGATCGAGGAGGTCGCGACCGCGCTGGATCAGGCGAACCGCAGCGCGCCGGGCGGGATGATCCGCCGCGGTGTGTACCAGTACACGCTGCGCACGCTTGGCGAGTTCCAGACGGTGCCGCAGATCGGCGAAGTGGTCGTCGCGCAGCGATCGTCGGGCGATGGGCAGAACGCGCCCGGCGCGCCGCCGCCGGCGCCGGGCAACGCTCCGCCAGGCACGGCGCGTAATCTCCTCCTGCTCAGCGACATCGCGCGCATCGAGGACGGCTTCCGCGATCGCGAGTCGATCGCGCGCTACAACGGTGAGGAAGCCGTCGGCCTGCTGCTGTTCAAGGAGGCCGGCTCGAATACGGTGCGGGTCGCCGAACGCGTGGATGTCGTGCTCGAGCAGCTCCGGCGGCAGTATCCCGACATCCGCATGGAGATCGCGACGAGCCAGGCAGGCTTCATCTCCGATGCGATCGACAACGTCGTCAATCAGGTCATCATCGGCGGAATGCTGGCGTTCCTGGTGCTGTTCCTGTTCCTGCGCGACATCCGGTATCCGATCGCGATCGCGCTGGCGATGCCGATCTCGATCATTGCGACCTTCGCGCTGTTCGACGCGGCCGACGTCTCGCTCAACATCATGACGCTCGGCGGTCTCGCGCTCGGAGTCGGACTGCTGATGGACAACTCGGTCGTGGTGATCGAAAACATCTTCCGCCGCCGCGAGCTGGGCGACGCGCCAGTGGAGGCCGCCGCGGTCGGGACGGAGGAGGTCTCGCGCGCGATCATCGCCTCGACGCTCACGACGATCGCGGTCTTCGGTCCGATCATCTATGTCGAGGGCGTCGCGGGGAAGCTCTTCGGCGCGCTCTCGTTCGCGGTTGCGTTCTCGCTGCTGGCGAGCATTCTCGTGGCGCTCACGCTGTTACCGGCGATGGCGGCGCGGTGGACCGATGACGATCCGCACGCCCCGGTGTCCGCGGGACGGCGGTTCGCGCGACGCGGCTGGGCGGCGGCGGGCGCGGGCCTGACCACGCTCTTGCGACCGCTGATCGAGCTCACCGATCGCGCCTTCGAGACGCTCGTGCGCTGGTCCGAGACGAACGTCGTCCGCGCGCTCGACAACCGGGGGCGTGTGGTGGCGGTGGCGGCGCTGCTGTTCGCCGGCACGGTGGCGCTCGGCGCGACGCTCGAGCGCAGCGTGCTGCCGGACGTGGAGCAGGGCGAGTTCCGGGTGCGGGTGACGCTTCCGCGCGGCACGCCGATCGATCGGACGGCTGAGCTCACGGCGCGGCTCGAGGCGGCGTTCGTGGGCGACGAAGGGGTCGACGCGACGTTCTCGCGGGTGGGGCGCCAGGAGGCGGTGCTCGGAGGCGATGAGCGCGAGACTGGGCTGCACACGGCGCTCATCGACGTCCGGCTGCATCCCGGCGCGGAGACGCACGACGTGGTGCAGCGCGCGCAGCCCGTCATCGCGCAGCTCCCGCCGGGGAGCGTGGCCATCGAGACGGGACAGGCCACGGCGCTCGGCAAGCTGCTGGGCGGCGGGGAGGCAGACCTGGCGATCCGTGTGCACAGCGAGGAGCTGGAACCGGGCATCGCGCACGCCCGCGCCGTCGAGCGCCGGCTCCAGCAGGTGCCGTCGCTCACCAACGTCAGGCTCGGCACCGAGCTCGGACACCCGGAGGTGCGGATCGAGATCGACCGCGAGCGGGCGGCGTCGTTCGGCATCATGCCGCGTCAGGTAGCCGAGACGATCGAGCAGTACATGCTCGGTGTGCGCACGGACAACGACTACGTGGCGTTCGACAAGAAGATCCCGATCTGGGTGCGCCTGCCGGAGGAGGATCGCCGTTCGCTCCAGACGCTGAACCTGCTGCGCGTGAACGGCGTCCCGATCCGCGAGGTGGTGGACATCCACGAGACGGAGGGGCCGGCGGAGGTACGCCGGATCGATCAGAGCCGGATCGTCACGGTCCACGCGGACATCGCCAGCGGCGGCGTGGACGACGCGATCGATGACATTCGTGCTGCGTTGATGGATACGCCGCCGCCGGGCGACATGCGGGTGGAGATCGGCGGCGAGAACGAGGAGATGCGCCGGGGGTTCCTGGCGCTGGCGTTCGCGTTCGGGCTGGCGGTGCTGCTCGTCTACATGATTCTGGCGGCGGAGTTCGAGTCGTTGCTGCACCCGTTCACCGTGCTGCTGAGCGTTCCGCTGGGGACGATCGGCGCCATTGTCGCGTTGTGGATCGCGGGCGCGGGGCTGAACACCGTGAGTCTCATCGGGATCGTGGTGCTGGCGGGGATCGTGGACAACGATGCCGTCATCAAGGTGGACTTCATCAATCAGATGCGGAAGCAGGGGATGCCGCTGCGGCAGGCGATCGTCTCGGCCGGCCGCGCGCGCATCCGGCCGATCGTGATCAACTCGATCACCACGATGCTGGG
>CAYLPM010000205.1:0-1784 GCA_964385525.1 uncultured Gemmatimonadaceae bacterium | reverse complement strand
GCGTCCGCGGTGCCGGTGGTGCGGGATCCGCAGCCCGAGTCGCAACGCGCCAGCCGCAACGTTCGCGTAGGGCTGCAGCTCGAGTACCTGAAGCGGATCGTGCTCGATTGAAGTGTAGCCGTTTACCTCCACGCCGAGCTCGGACACCAGGAACGACACGGGCAGCGACGTGCGCACGCCGACACCGAGGCCCGCGCCGACGTACCAGTCCGCGCGATCGTGATCCTTGGGGCCCGCGTTCCAATGGAGAATCACGGGAACCGAGAGCACGATGCCGCGCGTCCTGCCGCCCGGGCGGGCCGGGATGGTGCGGCGGATGGGATAGAGGACCCGATAGCGGGCTTCGTAGCCGCTGGCGCCGATCTGAGCGCCGAGGTAGTGCGGCACGAATCGCAGCAGGCTTGGGCTGCGATCGGGGATCGAGGAGTGGAAGAACCGCAGCCGCGGGTCCCGTCCGATCTCATAGTTGTAGTAGAACCATGCGACGGTCTGCGCGTGCCAGCTCAGATGAGGGAGGTGACTGTCGCGCAGGCGGTGCTCGACCTCCATCAGGCGCTCGAGCAGTTGGCCGACGTACTGATCGATGGCCTGCTCGGGCCGCTCGATCAAGTGCACGAACTCGGGTTCGGCGCGGCAGACGAGCGGTTGCCGGCTCGCGCACGCCGGATCCTCGGACCAGGCCCGCACGATCTCGAGCGTCGACATCGGGTTCGCGCGCGAGGGGTCGTCGCCGTCGGCATGCGAGGAGTCGTCGGTGGCGGCGTGGTGACCGCCGTCGTTTTCGTTGGCGATGGAGCCGGCGCCACTCGCGTCCTCCACGCCATCTCGAAAGGTCACAAGTGCCGGCACCAGCCCGTCGCGACACAGAAATTGCCCGAGGACCGTCCGTGCGACGCAGGGCGGCGCGACGAGCGGAGGCCGCATGCCGCCGAGGATGGCGCGGGCCAGCGCGAGGAAAACGAAGCGTTGTTGCGCGAGATCGGGCGCCAGCACCGGATTGCCGATGTCGAACGCGAGCTCCGGCGCGCCGCCCGCGAATTCGGCGTCGTGCAGCGCGACCATCACACTACGGCCGGGTTCCGGCACGAGCGATGGATCACGGAGCAGCGCAGCGATCTCCCGGCGGCGACACTCCTCGTCGCGTCCGGTGCAGGTGTAGGCGTCGACGGCGAGCGTCAGGGCATCGTAGGCGCCGACCCAGAAGTCGAACTCGCGCAATGGACGACCCAGGAACCCGGCGAATGACGCGAGATGCTGACTGAAGAGCGGGGTTCCGCGCGTGCTCACGAAAAGCCGATACCGGTCGCCCGTCGGGAATGCCAGCGCATCTGTTCGACCAACGCCGCCGGGGAGCGTGCCGACGGGGCGCAGCGCCGCGGCGACCCGGCGGCCGGACTCCGTCGTGTCCGCGTCGAGATAGGCCGCGAGCCGGCGCGCGAGAGCAGGCTCGCGTCGCGCGAGCTCCCGCTCGAAGCCGCTCACGGCCTCGTCGCGCTCAGCGAGCACGCGGTAGAGCGAGTCGCGCACTCGCTCCGTCTCCCGTTCGCGCGCGATGAGCTGCAGCTCGTACTGCCGCGCCGTACCCACGGCGCCCTCGAGCAGCGCCAGGAGGGTCGCCAGTCCGCCGGGTGGAACCTCGTCGGGTGAGCGGAGGCTGGCGCGCGCGAGCGCTCCCCGGAGTTGTCGCGGATTGATGTACAGCACGTCCAGCGGCGGCGCCGCCATCCCGCCGTTGCGCGCACCGTGGAGCGCCAACAGGAGCGAGAGGGGATTGTTGTCGAATA
>CAYLPM010000204.1:0-2490 GCA_964385525.1 uncultured Gemmatimonadaceae bacterium | reverse complement strand
ACGACTGGCCCGCGCGAACGCGCGGCGGTAGTTTTCCGCTGACCCCTGCCAGCGGCGACCCTCATGTCACTCCCGCTCCCTCAGCACCTGCCGCAATCGGGCGTCGTCCGCGGCGCCTGTCCGCACGACTGTCCCGACACGTGCGCGATGCTCGTGACCGTGGAGGATGGGCGAGCCACGCGCGTGCAGGGGGATCCCGAGCATCCATTCACCAGCGGCTTCCTCTGCGCGAAGGTGAACCGCTACGTCGAGCGAACGTATCACGCGGATCGGCTGACGCAGCCTCTTCGTCGCGTCGGACCCAAGGGCGCGGGAGCATTCGAGCCGGTCTCGTGGGATGAGGCGCTCGATGAGATCGCCGCGCGGTTGGTCGGCATCGCGCGCTCCGCCGACGGTCCGCAGTCGATCCTTCCCTACTCGTACGCCGGGACGATGGGCTACCTCCAGGGCTCGTCGATGGACCGGCGCTTCTTTCACCTCCTCGGCGCTTCGAAGCTCGACCGCACGATCTGCTCGATGGCGGGGACGGTCGGCATGCGGATGACGCTCGGCGCGAACATCAGCGCCGATGCCGAGGGGATTCCCGAGAGTGATCTCGTGCTGCTCTGGGGGACGAATACATTGACGTCGAATCCGCATCTCTGGCCGTTCGTGCTCCGCGCGCGCGAGCGCGGCGCGAAGATCGTCGCGATCGATCCGATCCGCACGCGCACGGCGGCGCAGTGCGACGAGTGGCTCGCCATCCGTCCCGGCACGGACGCGGCGCTGGCGCTGGGGATGATGCACGTGATGTTCGCGGAGGGGCTCGAGGACCGCGACTATCTGGAGCGGTACACCCTGGGCGTCGACGCGCTGCGCGAGCGCGCCGGCGACTATCCGCCGGAGCGCGTTGCGGCGATCACCGGCCTGTCGGCATCGCGCATCGCCGAGCTTGGCCGCGAGTTCGGTCGCGCGCGCGCGGCGTTCATCCGCGTGAACTACGGACTCCAGCGCCACGCCGGTGGCGGAATGGCGGTGCGGACGATCGCCTGTCTGCCGGCGATCGCCGGGCATTGGCGGCGCACGGGCGGCGGAGTACAGCTCTCGACGAGCGCCGCGTTCCGGTTCAATGGCGCCGCGCTCGAGCGTCCGGATCTCTCGCCTCCGGTGCGCACGATCAACATGATCCGGCTCGGCGAGGCGCTCACGCGCTCCGATGCGGGAGTGGGCGGGCCTCCGGTGCGCGCGCTGGTGGTCTACAACTCGAATCCGGCCGCCGTCACCCCCGATCGCAACGAGGTGCTGCGCGGACTCGCGCGCGATGACCTCTTCACCGTCGTGCTCGAGCACTTTCAGACCGACACGGCGGACTGGGCCGACTTCGTCCTCCCGGCGACGACGCAGCTCGAGCACTGGGATCTGCATCTCGCGTACGGCCACTACTACGCGACGCTCAACCGACCCTCGATCGCGCCGGTCGGCGAGAGCAGGCCGAACACCGAGATCTTCCGCCTGCTCGCCGCTCGCATGGGGATGGATCATCCCGCGCTGCGCGATGACGACGAGACGCTGCTGCGCCAGGCATGCGAGACGACCGACGCCCGGATGTCCGGTGTGACGCTCGATGCGCTGCTCGAGCACGGGTGGGTGCGCCTCAACATCCCGCGCCCCTGGCTCCCGTTCGTGGAAGGCGGGTTCCCGACGCCGAGCGGAAAATGCGAGTTCTACTCCGAGCGCATGCAGGCGATGGGTCTCGACCCGTTGCCCACCTTCACCCCGCCGTACGAGTACCCGGACGCGGTGCCTGATCTGGCGGCGCGGTATCCGCTCACGCTCATCTCATCACCCGCCCACCAGTTCCTGAACTCGACGTTCGTGAATCTGGACTCGCTGCGCCGCGCGGCCCGGCGCCCCGAGCTGATGATCCACCCGGTCGATGCCGAGTCGCGCGGGATCATCGCGGGCGCGCGCGTGATGGTGCAGAACGACCGCGGCGCGTTCGGCGCGATCGCGAACGTGAGCGAGGGCATTCGCCCCGGTGTGGTGTGGGCGCCGTCGATCTGGTGGGGCAAGCTGGCAGAGGATGGCCGCAACGCCAACCAGACGACCTCGCAACGCGAAACCGACCTGGGGCATGGGCCGGTGTTCTACGACAACCTGGTCGAGGTGAGCGTTATCGAGGTTTCGGAGAGCGTGGAGAAGAAGGGGGACGAGTACTTCGTACTGCGTACTGCTTGAGTGGCCTGGATGCCAGTACCGCGCGGCGATGGTAACATCCAAGGCGCTCAAGCAGTACGCAGCACGCAATACGCGTTGCATTCTTCTGGCCTCCCCATGTTCCCCCTTCATCTTTCTTCTGAATCACTCGTGGAGCCTTTGTCGTGAAGTCCCTTCCGGAAACGCTCGGTGCGCTAAGGCGCAGCGAGCATGGCAAGCCCGAGCGCCAGCGGCGGACCGTGAAGGACGAGCTGCGCCAGAACCTCTTGCGCCGGCTCACCGGCCGTGACGATA
>CAYLPM010000203.1:0-3313 GCA_964385525.1 uncultured Gemmatimonadaceae bacterium | reverse complement strand
CCGTCTACCTCCACCGATGAGGGTGCAGCAATGACGCCGAACCTGATGCGCATCGAAGCGGCACTCAACGCCTACCCGTGGACCGCCGGCGCCTTCGCCGCCACGAGCGGCGACACGACACGCTACTGCGCCGTCGGCATGCTGCTGCGCTACGCGGGCGTCTCGCCGGAGCACATCGACGTCGCGTGCAACCGGGGGGCGGTCCAGTTCTGGGACTACTACCGGGCCCTGCTCGAGCGCGACTACGGGATCGCCGGTCCCGAGCAGATCCACGCGATCATGGTCGCCAACGACGGCGCGGACTCGCACGAGGACGCACTCGAGCGCATCCGCTGGGTCCTGACGCGCGCGCCGCTACGCTCCGCCGATGTGCTCGCGCTGCTGCCGATCCCGACGATTTTCGGCCCGGAGCGGGTCGACGCCGACGACCCGTCTCCCCTGGCGACGCTCGCCTGACGCTCGCTCGGCACGCTGATCCAGTCCCGCTCGTCGTGCGCCGGTTTGCGCGCCGCTGATCGTTCGCGCCCTCGGAAAGGCTCGCTCTCCCCCGCCGCCATGCATCGTCGCATCCTGCTTCTCGCGGTCCTCGCGCTCGGTTGCGCCCCGCGGCGAGCCGACGTCCCGACCACCGGCGCGCCGGCCGCCGCCGCCCTGGCGCCCACCTTTCCCGGCGCCGCCTGGGCGCGCCTCCCGTCTCCCGAGGGCGCGGGATACTCGAGCGCCGCGCTGGCAGCCGTCGGCGAGCGCGCCGATTCCCTGGGGACGACCGGAATGATGGTCATCGTCGGCGGTCGCGTGCTCTTCGAGCACGGCGATGTCGAGGAGATCAGCTACCTCGCGTCGGTGCGCAAGAGCATTCTCTCGATGCTCTACGGCATCCACGAGGCTCGCGGCGTCATCCGGCTCGACCGTACCCTGGCGCAACTCGGGCTCGACGACGTGCAGGGACTCACGGATTCGGAGAAGCAGGCGACCACGGACGACCTGCTCTCGGCGCGCTCCGGCATCTACCATCCCGCGTCGAACTCGGGCGACGACCTTGCCAGCGCGCCGCCCCGCGGCTCGCAGCGCCCCGGGACGTACTACCTGTACAGCAATTGGGACTTCAACGCGCTGGGCACGATTTTCGAGCAGGAGACGGGGCGCAACATCTACGATGCCCTCGAGTCGGACATCGTGCGGCCGATCGGGATGCAGGACTTTCGCCGCGAGATGCATCGGCGCACGGGTGACTCGACGCGCTCGCGGCACCTCGCCTATCACATTCACCTTTCGACACGCGACATGGCGCGCATCGGCCATCTGATGCTGCGGCACGGCGACTGGAACGGCACGCGGGTGGTGCCGCGGGAGTGGGTGCAGCGCAGCACGCGCGCGATCACGCCGGTGCACGAGATGAACCCGACGCCGCGACGCGACGGCCGCTTCGGCTACGGCTACCTGTGGTGGGTCTTCGACGGCGCGGCCGGCACGGGAGACTTCGCAGGCGCCTACACGGGCATCGGCGCGGGCGGACAGTACATCACGGTCCTCCCGGCACTCGACATGGTGATCGCGCACAAGACCAACTTCGGCCGCACGCGCCGGCGGATCCAGCACCCCTCGTACTTCGAGATGGTCGACCTGGTCGTCGCCGCGAAGTGCGCCACCACCTGCCCCTAGTCCGACCCGGAGCATCGAGTCGAACCGCCGGAGCGCGCTGCCAGAGGGCTACGCCGACAAGCAACTACCAGCGGGGAGCCGCGCGACTGAACACTCACCACCGACGACCGACCACTTCCCTCCGCTTTACTCCCCCCGGATGGCGAACACAGGATCGAGCCGGCTCGCCCTCCGCGCCGGCAGCCAGCTCGCGACGAGCGCCACGCCCGACAGGACCGCCGCGACCACGAAGATCGTCAGCGGATCGGTTCCCTCGATCCCATACAGCAGGCCGCCCATGAGCCGGCCGACGGCGATGGCGCCGAACAGTCCCACGACCGCGCCCACGGCGACCGGCAGCATCGCCTGCCGGACGATCATGGCGAGCACCTGCCGTCCGCGCGCGCCGAGCGCCATGCGCACCCCGATCTCGCGCGTCCGCGCGTTCACGGCGTGCGCGACGACACCGTAGATCCCGATCGCGGCCAGCAGCAGCGCGAAGCCGGCGAACGCGGTGAGGGCAACGGTCGCGATGCGCCGCGGCGCCGTCGCCGCCGCGAACGCCTGCTCGATCGTCTGCACCGCGTACACCGGCTGCTGCGCGTCGAGCGCGGCCACTTCCTGCCGGATGATCGGCAGCACGTCGTGCGGCGGCACCGTGGTGCGTACGAGCAGAAAGAGCTGGTTGTTCACCCCGACGAACTGACGCGCGCTGCCGAAGACCTCGGGCTCGGCCGGCCGTTCGAGGCCGCGGTTGCGCGTGGCCCCGACGACGCCGACGATCTCGAGCGCCGGCCCCTCGGTATCCGTGCTCGTGCGAATGCGCCGGCCGACCGGGTTCTCGCCGGGGAAATAGCGACGCGCCGCCGCCTCGTTGATCACCGCGACGGGGAGCGCACCTTCGCGATCGCGCTCCTCGAACGTGCGTCCCCGCACGAGCGGGATGCCGAGCGTTTCGAAGTAGCCGTGACTGGCGAGCGTCCGGTACGCCGACGGTATCTCCTCCTCCCGCACGGGCGCCCGTCCATCGATCACGATCGGCCGCCGCTCGAACACGCCGGGTGGAAACTGCGAGCCGTAGGCCACGCTCCCCACGCCGGGCACCGCGGCGATCCGCTCGCTCAGCCGCTCGAAGAACCCGCCGATGGCTTCGCTCGAGTAGCGCTCGCGTGGCAGCGTCAGCCGCATCGTCAACACGTTGCGCGCATCGAAGCCGGCATCCACCCGCTGTAGCCGAAGAAAGCTGTTGACGAGCAGCCCGCCGCCCACGAGCAACACCAGCGCGAGTGCGACCTCCGCGCCGACGAGTGCGCGCTGCAGCCGCTGCCGGCGGCCGCCCGCCGTCGCCGTTCCCGATTCCGCGCGCAGCGAAGTGGCGATGTCGCCGCGCGAGGCATCGAGGGCCGGAAGAAGCCCGACCAGCACCCCCGAGAGCACCGACACCACCACGGCTACCAGCAGCACGCGTCCCCCGAACATCGCATCGCCCGGAACCGGGATCGGGAAGTTCGCGAGCATGGCGCCGATGCCACGAATCCCCCACACCGCGAGCAGCACGCCGATGGTCCCGCCGATGACCGACAGCAGCACGCTCTCGGTCAGGAGCTGACGCACGAGCCGGCGGCGGCCGGCGCCCAGCGCGGTGCGGACCGCCATCTCGCGCCGCCGCGCC
>CAYLPM010000202.1:0-3512 GCA_964385525.1 uncultured Gemmatimonadaceae bacterium | reverse complement strand
CTCCCCTCACCCCGGCGGCCATCCCAGCTTCCGCCCGCCGAGCAGATGCAGGTGAATGTGAAACACCGTCTGCCCCGCATCGGCGTTGGTGTTGATCACCGTTCGGTAGCCTCCATTCGCGAGTCCCTTCTCTCTCGCGATTCCGGCCGCGACCAGGGCCAGCCGGCCGACGAGTGCCGGGTCCGTGGCGTCGTTCAGCGAGGCGACGTGCGTCTTCGGGATCACCAGCACGTGCACGGGCGCCTGTGGGTTGATGTCCTCGAACGCCACGCACTCCGCGGTGTCCTTCACGATCCTCGCCGGAATCTCCCCGCGCACGATCCGGCAGAACAGGCAGTCATCGGGCATTCGTGTCCTCTCCCGTGAGGGCCAGGGTGGCCCGGACGATCGCCAGGGCGGCGACGCCGGCCGTCTCGAATCGCAGCACGCTCCCCGCAAGCGACACCGGCTCGAAGCCGGCCGCGATGAGCGCGCGTTCCTCCTCTTCCTCGAAGCCGCCCTCGGGACCGAGCGCGATCGAGACTGGCGCCGTCCGGGCCGTCGCGAGCACCGGACTCCCGGACGGTGACAGCAGCACGCGCGCTCCCTCCCCTTCCCTCGCTGGCGTCGCGGCGATCGCGTGCTCCGGCTTCGCGTCCGGGAACAGCATCGGGAGCCACGCGCCGCCGCTCTGCTCGAGAGCGGACCATGCGCGCGCGGACACGCTGCTGAAACGTCGCGCCCTCCCCCCTCGGCGATACGCTGCGCGAGCGTCGCCAGAGCACCGGCCGCCAACTCGTGACCCCGAGCTCGGTGCTCTTCTCCGCGAGCCACAGCATCCGGTCCCGGTCCGCCACCGGGACCATCAGATGCACGGGAGGGGGCGCGTCGACCCGGGAAACTTCCGACACCTCGATCGCGAGGTGGGACTTCGCGAGGCGAACCAGCGTCCCGCCGCCGATGCCACCGACGCCATCCACGAGTCGCACGCGCACGCCGACCTGGAGCCGTCGTACTCGCGCGTGGTGCGCAGCTTCCTGGCCGAGGGTGATGACACGTTCCGCGGCGGCACCGGCCCCCGCCCCAGCGCCCGCCTCAGCACCCGCCCCAGCACCCGCCCCAGCACTCGCCAGAGCTCCTGCCCCCGCCCCCGCCCTCGCCCCCACCCCTGCACGGTCCCCGGCCACTCCCGGCGCCGGCACGTCCTCGGCGAGCGCATCCGGCGAGAAGAAAGTGACTATCGGCGCGCGATCGCGACTGTCCACCAGCTCCCTTCCTCGAGCTCGTGTCGAATGCGCCATTCCGGCGCGAGCGCCGCGAGCACCATGTGGCGCTCGGTCGCCAGGATCCCGCTCAGAATCGCCTCGCCGTCCAGTGAAAGGGCCGCGCCGATCGTCGGCATCAACTGGAGCAGCACCGACGAGATGATGTTGGCCAGCACGACCCGCACCGGCTGGACGAGCGGCAGCAGCACGAGCGCGTCGCCATCGAGCACATGCACGCGGTCGGCGACTGCATTTCGCGCGACGTTCTCCTCGGCATTACCGATCGCATCCGCGTCCGACTCGATGGCCGCGACCCACTCGGCGCCCAATCGTGCCGCCGCGATCGCGAGGATGGCGCTGCCGGCGCCAATGTCGGCGACGCGGTCGCCTGGACGGATCACCCGTTGCATGAGCGCGAGCACGCCGCGAGTCGTCGCATGCTCGCCGGTGCCGAATGCCATCCCCGGGTCGATCACGATCGCGGGCGCGCCGTCGACTCCTCGCGCCTCCACCTCCAGCCACGGCGGCGCGATGGTCAGCGTGCCGATGCGATGGGCGTGCAGTCCGCCTCTCCACGCCCGACTCCAGTCGACGTCGGGCGTCTCCCCGATCTCGATCGCCGCTTGCGGCGCGAGCGCGCGAATGCTCTCGGCCAACGCCTCGACGTCGATCCCGGCCGGAAAGTGCGTGACGAGCGATTCCGCGTCCTCCTGCACGCCGGCCGAGCCGGCAGCGAAGAGCGCGGCGAGCACCGCGTCGCGGTCGGCGCCCGCGCGAACCCGCAGCGAGCGCCAGCTCACGCGCCCAGCGCTTCCTTCATCTTCGCCCAGAACCCCTTCTCGCGGCGGGAGGCGGGCGGGGGGTGATCGAAGGTCATCAGCCTGCGCACGAGCTCCTCCTCCTCCGACGAGAGATCGCCCGGCGTCCAGAGCTGCACGCGCACGTGCAGGTCACCCACGCCGGCCGCGTTCACGCGCGGCAGCCCGCGACCGCGCAGGTTGAACATCTCGCCGCTCTGGGTGCCGGGCGGAATGCGCAGCGAGATCGACCCGGTCACAGCGGGAATCTCGAGCTCGGCCCCGAGCACGAGCTGCGGATACGCGACGAGCACCTCCGTGTAGAGATCCTCGCCGTCGCGCTCGAACCGTTCGTCGTCCTCGACCTGGAAGATCACGAGCACGTCGCCGCGCGTCCCGCCGCGCGCCCCGACGTTCCCGGCGCCGCGCATCGACATGTACTGTCCCGTCGCGACGCCGGCGGGAATCCGCACGGTGATCTCCTTGTCCTCGCGGATCCGTCCCTCGCCGCGGCACTTCCGACATGGCGACTGGACGACGCTGCCCTCCCCGCGACACGTCGGGCAGGGAGCGACGCTCACGAACTGTCCGAAGAACGAACGCTGCGCGCGGCGCACCTCGCCGCTGCCGCCACACGTGCCGCAGCGCTGCGGCGTCGTGCCCGGTTCGCTGCCCTGGGCGTTGCAGCGGTCGCAGGGCTCCAGCGTCTTGATGTGCAGCGTCTTCTCGACCCCGGACGCGACCTCGGCGAGCGTGAGCGGGACGGTCATCTTGACGTCCGCGCCGGTTCGCGACCCCGAGCCCGACCGTCCGCCGAACAGATCCTCGAGGCCCGCGAAGCCGCCGAAGTCGCGCATGAAGATCGAGAGCGCCTCGCTCAGGTCCACGTGGTGGAACCCGCCGGCGCCGCCGCGCAGCCCCGCTTCGCCATAACGATCATACGCCGCCCGCTTCGGCGGATCGCGCAGGACATCATAGGCCTCGGTGATGTCCTTGAAGCGCTCCTCGGCCTCCTTCGCCCCGTTGTTGCGGTCGGGGTGAAACCTCATCGCGAGCTTGCGATAGGCCTGCTTTATCTCATCGTCGGATGCCGTGCGAGCGACACCGAGGACTTCGTAGAAATCTGCCATGCGAAATAATCTATCCCGGAGGAGAAAGTCCGAGGCGGGTCCGAGGGGATCCAAGACTCGAGACTGACAGCTTTCCAGCGAACCAGCCAGCCAGCTCCTGCACACCCTGGTACGCTGGATTGCTGGTTCGCTGTCAGTCTCGAGTCTTGGATCCCCCCAGCCCTTCCTCGGACCTGAACCAGCCCGCCCTTCGCCGAGTCTCAGACCTCTCAGTCGAGCAACTCGCTCACCAGCCGCGACGTGTGCGCGACCAGCGCGATGACCTTCTCGTACGGCATCCGCGTCGGCCCGATCACGCCGATTACGCCCGCGAACGCGCCCGCTCGGTACTCGGACGTCAC
>CAYLPM010000201.1:0-6318 GCA_964385525.1 uncultured Gemmatimonadaceae bacterium | reverse complement strand
CAGCTCGGCCGCGCGACCGATCGTGATGCCGAAGTCTTCCAGTACGCCTTCACCGGCCTGCTGCCACAGGAGGATGCGGTGCTCGAGGCCGAGCAGGTCTTCGACGGCCGGTTCACGCAGGATGACATGAACGTGTTTCAGCTGCAGCCGCTCGGGCAGGCCGGCTCGTACGCCGCGAGCGATCGTCTGCTCGCCGCGTACGTCATGACGGACTGGCGGCTCACGGACCGGCTCCGCGTCGTCGGAGGGATGCGCGCGGAGGACTCCGATGTGGAAGTGACGACGCTCAACTTCTTCGGCCAGACGCAGACGTCGACCCGCGAGTTCACGGACTTCCTCCCATCGGCCGCGCTGAACGTCGCCCTCACGGAGCGGCAGAACCTCCGCCTCTCGGTCTCGCAGACGCTCGCCCGCCCCGAGTACCGCGAGCTGTCGCCGATCCTGCACCGCGACGTGCTGTTCGAGGTCGCCGTCCAGGGCAATCCGGAGCTGCGCCGCACCCTGATCCAGAACGCCGATGCGCGCTGGGAGTGGTACCCGAACGCGGGCGAGGTGTTGAGCGTCGCCGTCTTCGCGAAACGCTTCGAGGATCCGATCGAGCGTGTGGAGACCCCCACGTCGGGGACGCCGATCCACAGCTTCGTCAACGCAGGCAGCGCGAACAACTGGGGCATCGAGCTCGAGGCACGGAAGGGGCTGGGCGGTCTGGCCGAGGCGCTCGAGCCACTGACCCTGTTCGCCAACACCACGCTGATGCGCAGCCGGATCGAGATCGGCGATGATCCGCTCGCCGCCAACACCAACCCGGATCGCGCGATGGTCGGCCAGGCGCCGTACGTCGTCAACACCGGCGCCACGTGGGCGAGCGCGACCGGCTTCAGCGCGACCGCGCTGTACAATGTCGTCGGCAAGCGGATCTACTCGGCCGGCGAGCGCGAGGGCGCGCTGGTGGACACCTACGAGATGCCGCGACACGTGCTCGATCTGGCGCTGCGCGTGCCGCTCTGGTCCTCGATGGATCTCAAGCTCGACGCGAAGAACGTCTTCGACGCCGAGTACCGGCGCGAGCAGGGGCCGATCGTCCGCGAGAGCTATAGGACGGGGCGCACGTTCACCTTCGGCTTGACCTGGCGGCCGGTGGGTTCGTGACGCGGCCGTGACCGCGTGACTACACGATCTCGACGCACCCGCGCTTACGTGCGGGTGCGTCGTTGCATCTCACCATTCTCACACCACCACCCTTCGAGGAGACTGATGCGAGTGTTCTCCGCCATTCGCGGCTGCGGCATCGCGGCGCTGCTGGCCTTTGCCGTCGTCGCGTGCGGCGACGATGATCCCGTCGGACCGCCGACGCTCGTCGCCCCCACGAACGTCCAGGCCACGACCACGGGCAGCAGCGTCACCATCACCTGGACCGCCGTCAGCGGTGCCGAGGCGTACGTCGTCCAACGCGCGGCCGGCGAGTCGGGCGGTGCGTTCGCGCAGATCGGCAACGAGGTGACCGGCACCACCGCGGTCGACGATGACGTGGACGGCTCGACCGCCTATCGCTATCGCGTCGCCGGCGTGCAGGGAAGCCAGACCGGTCCGTTCTCCAACCCGGCGATGGTCGGTGCGCGCGAGGCGATCGTGGAGAACAACATCACCGCCAACCGGCGGTTCCACGCCGACACGCTGTACGTTCTGAAGGGCTTCGTGAAGGTCGCCAACGGAGCGACGCTCACGATCGATCCCGGCACGCGCATCGTCGGCGACACGCTGACGCCGGGCAGCGCCCTGTTCGTGCTGCGCGGTGGACGGATCATCGCCGATGGCAGCGCGGCCGAGCCGATCGTCTTCACGTCGGCGCGGGCGGACGGCAATCGCGCGCCCGGCGACTGGGGCGGACTGATCATTGTCGGCAACGCGTCGACGAATCGGGAGAACGCGATCGTCGAAGGCTCCAACGCCACGATCCAGAACGGCGGTCCTCCGGGCGTCACGTACACGGGCGGGACGGCCGACGACGACAGCTCCGGTGTGCTGCGCTACGTGCGAGTCGAGTTCGCGGGCTTCGGCGTCGCGCAGGATGCGGAGCTCAACGCCTTCACGTTCGCGGCCGTCGGCAGCCGGACGAAGGCCGAGTACCTCCAGGCGCTCAACGGGCTCGACGACCACTTCGAGTGGTTCGGCGGCACGATGAACACGAAATACCTCGTGTCGTACGAGGCGGTCGACGATCATTTCGACAGCTCCGAGGGCCACCGGGGGAAGAATCAGTTCCTGATCGCCTACCAGACCTACATTCCAACGCCGCGGCCGGGGACTGGAAATCTCGCCTCCGACCCGCAGGGCTTCGAGGTGGACGGGTGCTCCGGCACCGGGTGCCCCGATGGCCAGAACTCGGAACCGCTCAACATGCCGGTGTTCGCGAACTTCACGATGGTCGGCCCGGGGCCCAGCGTCTATCCGCCGGGCGGCGGCGTCGGCGCGGTGATCCGCCGCGGCACCGGAGGCACCTGGATCAACGGTGTGATCGCGCGGTTCCCGCTAGGCCTCAGCGTGCGCGACGCGAACACGGATGCGCGCCGGCAGGCGGACAGCCTGTCACTCAGCAACATCCTGTTCGCCGGCAACACGACCGATCTCGATCCATCCACGTCGAACTTCACGCAACCCGAGAAGTTCGCGAGCTCGAACTTCGAGATGGTGACGACGGCACCGCAGAATCTGTTCGCCGGCGTGCCGCCGGCCGGCACCCTCCCCGCGACGGCGACGCTGGACTGGACGCCGTCCGCCGGTTCCGCGGCGGCCAGCGGAGGACTCGACACCTTCACCGGAGTGATACTCGCGCGCGCTGGCACGTTCATCACGCCGACGAGCTATCGCGGCGCCGCCGATCCAGCCGGCGCGAAGTGGTGGCAGGGGTGGACGGTGTACGACCGAAACTGAGGACTCAGGACTCACCCCCTTCGCCGTTTCCCTGCCGCCCCCATCGCCGTGCTCCGTCGTTCACCTGCCGCCGTCTTCAGTCCGCGCCGTCCGACATTGCGCAGTTCTTCCGTGGCGTCGTTTTCCTGCCGCAGTCATGCGTGGTCGACTTCGGCGCCGCGGTGGCGCGTCGACAGCGTGGAACAGCGGCAGGGAAACGACGCCACGGACGACGGGCGTGATGAAGAACGGCGCGGACTGAAGACAGCGACAGGGAGACAGCGGAGGACTGCGGAAAACATGAACGGAGTGTCGTCATCCAACAGATCATCATGAATGCTCCACGCGTCCTGACCGGCCTGCTCCTCTCCACCCTCATCGCCGCCTGCGACGTCGGCCCTGGCGATGCCGGCGCCGCACCGGCGGATTCGCTCGCAATGCGTCCGGGCTACGTCATCGACTCGATCCTCCCGATGGACGAAATGCTGCGTCGCTTCCGCGCCGACCTCGGGCCGATGCCGACCGCGCTCGAGGGCGCTGCGCCGACTCGTGACTCCCTGGTCCGCCGCTTCGTGCGGGCCCTCACCGATAAGGACACGGCGGCGCTCGCCCGAATGCACCTGAGCCGTGCCGAGTTCGCGTGGATCTATTTTCCGTCCTCCGAGTTCGCCTCGCCGCCGTACGAGCTGCCGCCCGAGATCCTCTGGCTCCAGATGACCGCCGAGAGCAACAAGGGAGTCTCTCGTGCACTGCGCGCGTTCGAGCGAGGCGCTGCGTACCTCGGACACGAGTGCGGCACGACGCCCGAGCTTCGCGGGCAGAGCCGCCTGTGGACCGGCTGCATCGCTCGGTGGCGCGACGCCGCTGGTGCGAACGAGGAGTTCCGCCTCTTCGGTAGCATCCTCGAACACGCGGATGGATTCAAGTTCGTCTCCTACGGGAATCGCCTCTGATGACGCCAGATAGGCCTCATCCGCCGTTACGCGTCCGTTACAAACCGATGCCCTCGTCGTTACACGTTCCTGACAATCTCCGGCTGTTTGTAACGAACCCCGGAACCCAGGGACCATGTGACCACGACAACGCCCGCTTCAGCTTCCGGGCGCTACGCGCCCCCCGCAGCCGTCGTCGCACTCGTATTGATCTCCCTGCTCGCCCTCGCGTCCCCGCCGGCCTCCGCTCAGCAGACTCCCAGCGCGACGAGCTCCATTCGACTCTCCGGTGTCGTCTTCCCGCACTTCCGGTACGGCGGAGACCCCGACGAGCGGTCGCAGAGCCGATTCGACGTCGAACGCGCTTACCTGAACGTGCGCGCCACCCTCGGCGACAATCTCGGCGTCGCCGTCACGGCCGACATCTTCCAGCAAGGGGACAGCGCACGCGCGGGCTTCTACGGCGGGTGGGCGCTTCGCGCCAAGTACGCCTACGTGCAGTACGACGCGCTCCATGGCGACGAGCCGCCGCTCGGACTGCGCGGATTCGTCCGTCTCGGGCTCCTGAACACCATCATCGTGGGCCACGTCGATGACCACTGGCTGCGGTGGATCAGCAAGTCGCCGGTGGATCGCCATGGATTCATGTCATCGGCGGACGCCGGGGCCGCGGTGCAGCTCGCGAGCACGGGCGGACTCGCCGAGCTCTACGCGACGGTCACGAACGGCGAGGGATACCAGCGCGGCGAAGTCGACCGCTTCAAGGACTACTCGGCGAGGTTGAGCCTGCGACCATTCGCATCGACTGCCGGCTGGGCATCCGGTGTCGTGATCTCGCCGTGGGGTTCCCTCGGCTCACGCGGCAGTCGATTCGTGGAAGGCGCGGGAACGGTCGAGCCGATCTCTCGCGGCCTCGACCGGAACATGTGGGGCGTCTTCGCGGGCTACCGCGGAACCGCGCTCACGGCCGGCGCGGAGATCGCCGCCCGAATCGACGAGTCGGAGGTCGCCGACACGCTGATCGACGTGCGACCGACGTTCGCCGACCGCACGAGGCGGATCGTGTCGGCATTCGTCGTCGCGAAACCCTTTGCTCTGGTCGACTCCGCGTCCAGCGTGCCGCTCGGGATCGTCCTCCGATACGACCGACTGACCAGCTCGACCACACCTGATGGACATGGCGGTCTGGCCATCGCTGGCGTGACGTGGGATCTCTCGCCGCGCGTGTCGATGGCGCTCGACTATCAGGGCGAGACGCGACACGAGGGATTCGATGGTCCCGATACGCGCACGTACTTCCTGCACGCGGTGGCGCGATTCTGAGGCGCTCCGTGACGTCGTCGTTACGCGATCCTGTCTTTCCGGTCGTCCGGCCGGTTCATCATTGTGAGGTTGGCTCTTCCACGACATCCGGAGCGCTCAGTGAAGACTCGAATGCTAGGCGCGGTGACGCTCGTTGCGCTCGCCGCCTGCGGCGATCAATCCACCGATCTGGTCGGTGCCGGCGCCACCTTCCCGTATCCCCTCTACTTCCAGTGGTCGGCCGATTACGCCGAGCAGCAGGGCGTTCGGATCAACTACCAGTCGATCGGCTCGGGGGGCGGCATCCAGCAGCTGTCCGCCGGAACGGTGGACTTCGGCGCTTCCGATGCGCCCATGACCGACGAGGAGATGTCGCGCGCGCAGGGCGGCGAGATCCTGCACATTCCGACGGTGCTCGGCGCGGTCTCGGTCTCCTACAATCTGCCGGCGGTCACCGAGGCGCTCCGACTCACCGGCGAAGTCGTTGCCGACATTTATTTCGGGCGGATCACTCGCTGGAACGACGCGCGCATTGCCGCCTTGAATCCCGGCGTCGCGCTACCCGATGAGGCGATCCTTCCGGTCCATCGGTCGGACGGAAGCGGCACGACGTACGTGTTCACGGACTATCTCGCGGCGGTGAGTCCCGCGTGGGCGTCCGGTCCGGGCCGGGGCAAGGAGGTGGCGTGGCCGACGGGCATCGGAGCGCGGGGCAACGAGGGCGTGGCCGCCCAGGTGAAGGCGACGCCCAACACGATCGGCTACATCGAGGTGGTGTACGCGAATCAGAACCAGCTTCGGACGGCCGCGATCCAGAATCAGGCCGGGAGTTTCGTGCAGGCCCGGCCGGAGACGATCACGGCAGCCGCGGCGGGCGTGGCGGACACGCTCTCGACCGGTACGGACTACCGTATCTCGGTAATCAACGCGCCGGGCGCGGAGTCGTACCCGATCACGTCGTTCACGTGGATTCTACTGTATCGCGATCAGCCGAACGCGGCGAAGGGACGCACACTGGTGGAGTTCCTTCGCTGGGCGGTCACGGACGGACAGGAACGGGCGGCGACGCTCGACTATGGGCCGCTTCCGCTTCCGATGCGTGAGCGCCTCCTGGCTCGGCTCGACTCGGTGCGGATCGGCGGCGCGGCGCCCTGATGGCGAAGCGGTTGCCGGG
>CAYLPM010000200.1:0-5953 GCA_964385525.1 uncultured Gemmatimonadaceae bacterium | reverse complement strand
TGCCGCCGCGTACAGTTGCGACGATGGTGCCGCCCGTGGAGTCGCGATGACGATGCCGCCGCGTGCAGTCGTGGCGACCGTGCAGCCGACGCTCGCATCGGGAGCTCCACCCGAGCGACGCATGGACCGGCGCGGGTTCGTCGAAGCCTGCGCATGTGCTCTCGTCGGCCTGACACTCGCGGGGTGCGCATCGCTGGTCGCGCGTCGCGTGACGTCGATCGACGGCACGGTGGAGCTGGCGCTCGCGCAGTACCCGGAGCTCACGGAGCCGGGAGGGTCGCTCCGGATTCTCGCCGATGATGCGGTGAATCCGGTCTACGTGCTCGCGCACGGCGACGGCACGTTCACCGCGCTCTCGCCCATCTGCACGCACCTCGGTTGCACGGTCGAGATCGAGGGAGCGCGTCTGGTTTGTCCCTGTCACGGCTCGACGTACGATCGCTCCGGTCGGGTGCTGCAGGGGCCGGCGCCGCTTCCGCTCACGCGGTATCAGACCCGGATGTCGCCGAACGGAGTACTCACGATCGACCTGCGGAGCCCGGCATGATCGCGCGCGCACTGATTCTGATGCTCCTGCTGACCGCCGTTCCCGCCTTCGCGCAGCAGCGCGACACACTCCAGCGGGACACGACGCGGCGCGTGCAGGACACTGCGCAGGTCGCCGTCGAGCGTCCGTTCGTGCGCGGCGGGATCTACGACAAGCCGTCGCAGACTCGCCTGCTCGGCCGCACCGCGATCGGCGGATACGCCGAGGCGCATGCGCGGTACGAGCGGGTGGACGGGCTGCGCGACGCGGCGGGGTTCGAGGCAAAGCGCTTCAACCTTTTCGCGAGCGCGCGGGTCAACGACTTCGTCCGGATCGGGGCCGAGATCGAGTTCGAGGATGGCGCGCAGGAGATCCTGCTCGAATACGCGGCGATCGATCTGCGCATCCATCCATCGCTCACGCTGCGCGGCGGGATGATTCTCTCGCCACTCGGCCGATTCAACCTGTCGCACGACAGTCCGCTCAACGAGTTCACCGATCGTCCGCTCGTGTCCACGGACCTGCTTGGCGTGGCCCTCTCGGAACCGGGCTTCGGTGTGCTCGGCCAGTTCCCCGCCGGCCGCACCGGTCGCCTGACGTACGAGCTCTACGCGACCAACGGCTTTCACGACGGATTGCTGATGGATTCCGAGGATGGCACGCGCATTCCCCTGGGCCGCCGCAACTTCGAGGACAACAACGGTTCACCGGCGGTCGTGGGTCGGGCCACGTGGAGCCCGGCGGTCGGCTACGAGATCGGTGTGTCGGCACATCATGGGGCGTACAACACGTTCGATCTCGAGGGCGCGGCGGTGGACCGGCGGCGTGATCTGACGATCGGCGTGATCGACGCCGAGGCGACGCTCTTCGGGGTACGTCTCAGCGGGGAGGCCGGGTTGGCGACGATCGACATTCCCGAGGGCCTGACCGGCATCTATGCGTCGGCACAGCGCGGTTTCTACGTCGAGGGCGTGCGCGACTTCGGCCGCGGCTGGGTGCGGACGGCGCCGCAGTCTTCGTTCGCGGCGAAGGTCCGGTGGGACTACGTGGACTTCGACACGGATCGGATCGGCACCAGCACCGCGCAGATCACGGTCGGGCTCAACTTCCGGCCGACGCAGGACTCCGTGCTCAAGCTCGACTTCGTGCGGGGGCGAGGGCGCGACGAGTTCAACAACCTCGGCGAGCATGCATTCGTGCTTGCGTCGCTGGCGACGTACTTCTGATCGGGTCTGCGGAGTCGAGGTCGTGCGTCTCGCCGGGCGACAGCACCTGGATCCTGCGTTCTGTCGGGATGGACAGCCTGCTTGAACCGCAGAGGGACGCAGAGGGAGCGCAGAGGAGCGCAGAGGGTCAACAGAGGACAACAGAGGACAACAGAGGACAGCAGAGGACAGCAGAGGACAGCAGAGAACAACAGAGAACCAGAGAACCAGAGAACAGCAGAGAATAGCCGAGAACGATAGAATGGCAGGGAATGGCAGGGAACGGCAGGGGGCAGCAGAGAACAGCAGAGAACAGCAGCTCTCCGCGTCCTCTGCGCGTCCTCCGCGTCCTCTGCGGTTCCATCGTTCCCTGGGGACGCGGTAGACCAGCCGGGGCATTCCTTCCCGGTCTAGATTTGTCGAATGCCGCGCAGCGATCTTCCCGAGCTCGATCTCGACTTCGAGCGTGCCGTCGGTTCGCGTTTTCTCGGCCTCGCGCTCGCGTACCTCGAGCGTGCGCGTGCGGGCGACGGCCCCGTATCCACCGCCCTGACGCCGGCGGAGCTCATGGCACGATTCGACGAGCCGCTCCCGGTACGGGGGCAACCGGTCGAATCGCTGCTCGAGCGTCTCGAGCGCGATGTCGTGAGCGACGCCAACCGTCTCATGCACCCGATGGCCATGGGGCACCAGGTCTCGCCGCCGCTCCCGGTGGCGATCTGGATGGAGCCGCTCATCGCCGCGATGAACCAGTCCGTGGCCGTCTCCGAGATGTCGCCGACGGCGACGGCGGTCGAGGGTCGCGTGATTCGCTGGATGTGCGAGCTGGCCGGGTGGGGCGAAGAGGCTGGCGGCACGTTCACCTCCGGTGGCTCCGAGGCCACGTTCACCGCACTGCTCGCCGCACGCGCGACGACATGCCCGGACGCCTGGCGCGATGGCGTGGGGGCCGACCCGCCGGTGGTGCTCTGCGGCGAGCATGCCCACTACGCGACGACGCGCGCGGTCGCGGAGCTCGGGCTCGGGATGAAGCGGGCGATCGTCGTCCCGTCCAGCGACTTCCGCATGGGTCCCGCGGCGCTGGAGCGCACGCTCGACCAGCTCGCTGGCTCGGCGACGCGCGTGATGGCAGTCGTCGCGACCGCGGCCTCGACGGCGACCGGGTCGTTCGACGACCTGGAAGCGATCGGCGTCCTGTGCGAGCAGCGCGGGATCTGGCTGCACGTGGACGGCGCGCACGGCGCGTCGGCGCTGCTCTCGTCGACGCATCGGGCCCGTCTCCGCGGCATCGAGCGCGCGAGCTCGATCGCCTGGGATCCGCACAAGATGCTGCTGATGCCGCTCCAGGCGGGGATGCTGCTCGTCCGCGATGAACGGCGACTCGACGCCGCGTTCGCGCAGCGCGCGCCGTATCTCTTTCACGGGACGGACGGCGAGCGCGTGGTGGATCAGGGCGTCCGGAGCTTTCTGTGCTCGCGCCGCGCCGATGTGCTCAAGCTGTGGGCCGCGCTCGAGCGCTACGGCGCATCAGGGCTTGGCGCACTGTACGACGGTCTGTGCTCGACGACGCACGCGATGTGGGACTCCATCCTACGGCGTCCCACGTTCGAGGCGCTGCACGAGCCGGAGTGCAACATCCTCTGCTTCCGGTGGATCGGCGATGGATCGCGGAACCCCGAGGATCTCGACGCGTCCAATCTCGCGCTGCGCGAACGCTGGAATCGCTCGGGCCAGGGATGGATCACGACGACGATGCTCGGTGGCCGCCGGGTGCTTCGGGTGACGATCATGAATCCGCGGACGACAGTGGAGCACACGGAGCGGACGCTCGACGGACTGGAGGAGCTGGCGAAGGAAGACTGAGCACCGAGTATTGGGTACTGCGTACTGCTCGAGCACCTAATAGGCCGCTCGTGCGGCTGGCGATCGTGGCCTCGAAGCCATTCAAGCAGTACGCAGTACGTAGCACGCTCCGCCCGTCTCGCTCGTCAGCGTTCTCCGATCTCCCACACCTCCACCCGGTTGTCGCTGAACAGCGGGATCAGCACCCGGTTGCGCTGCGCATCCCAGCCGATGTCGGCGGGCGCATTGACGCGGGAGATCGCGCGCCGCAGTGCGCCGTCCAAGAACACGTGCACGCTGGAGTCCGCCCAGCTCGATGCGAGGATCCGCCCGTCGTCGAGGACCGCGATGCCATCGAACTGTCCGGGCCCGGTCGCCAGAGTTGCTGGCGCCTGGTCGCCGGGTGCCCAGGTCAGGATCGTGTTCCCACCGAACGAGCCGATGATGAATCGATCGTTGGCGCCATCCCAGGCGATCCCGTTCGGACGGCCAAGTGCGTCGCCTTCGACGGCCACGGACACGGCGCGACCTTGCGGACCGATGCGGAACACCCGCTGCGGGCCGGGCGCCGTCATCGAGCCATCGGGCGCGAAGCGGATGCCTGTGTCGGTCACGTAGATCGCGCCGTCGGGCCCGACCGCGACATCGTTGAGGAACTGCGGGTTCTGCGCGCTCAGCTCCACGCTCGTGATCGGCGCGCCGGTCGTCCGGTTGAACGCGCGCACCGCGTCGATGTCCGCCACCCAGAGCGTGTCACCGGAAATCGTCATCCCCTTCGGTGCGTGCAGCGTAGCGCCGCCGCGCCCGCCGACAATGAAGCGCAGCGAGTCGACCGTGCCATCCGGACGGACACGGCTGATGAAGCCGTCGTTGTCCTTCTGACTCGGGTTGCCGACGATGTTGGAGACGAAGTAGACGTCCTGGCCGCGATCGTGGAGCACGGACTCGGGTGTCTGGAAGCCCGCGATCGTGAGCACCCGACTGGGCATTTCCCCCGCCAAGGTGCCGCCGGCGGTGTCACCGGCGACGCCCGCCGTGCCGGCCATTCCGGTGTCGCCTTCGGGCGTCTCCTCGCGGACGGTGCAGGCGGCGAGGACGGCGAGGCTGGCAGCGCACAGCAGCAGCCTGGGGGGGTGAACGAGGGGGCGTGGCATGGCTCGATCTCGCTTCGTGGTGGTGAGGGAGACGTTACGCGTCACCGGAGCAAGATCAAGGCGCGTGACGAGGTCCGGAGCATGGGTTGACTTCGGTCTTTCTTCGGTTAATCCTGCATCTCCAGAGATTCCGGAGTGCCCATGCCCAAGTCGGACCTGAAGCTCCAGGGCGGCGACTACGTCCCGGTCGCGGATCGGATCACGCTTTTCTACGAGACCCATCCAACGGGCGGGATTCGCACGGAGCTGATCTCGCACGCCGCCGGACGCATGATCGTGAAGGCGTCGGTGTTCCGGAGCGCGTGCGACAGCATGCCGGCCGCAACCGGTCTGGCCGCCGAGTGGGAGGATGACGGCGACATCAACACCGTCGCATGTCTCGAGAACACGGAGACGTCGGCCATTGGTCGGGCGCTGGCCAACCTGGGCTTCACCGCCTCGCGGCAACGGCCGAGCGCGGAGGAGATGGTGAGCGCGGAGCGACGTCGGAAGCGATTCGCGAGCGCGGAGGAGATGGTGAGTGCGGAGCGGCGTCGGAAGCGATTCGCGAGTGCGGAGGAGATGGTGAGTGCGGAGCGGCGTCGGAAGCGATCCGCGACCGTGGCCGAACGCGCTGTCGGAGGCGACGTGCTCCATCGGCGAGCCGACGAGGCGATGGACCTGCTCGACCTGATGCGCTCGGCGGAACGGCTTGGCCTGTCGCAATCCCGACTGGACGTGTTGCGCAGGCGGATCCTCGCCGGCGAGGTGGACCGGCACCGATCCCTGCGGCTCGCGCGCGCGCTGCGCGCCTGGACGACGCGACGGGCGACTGCCGCGATTCGCGCGGCCGCGGGCACGTCCGTTCGCGGCTAGCATCGCGCACGCTTCCATGTCACCACCGCGCATCTCTCTGGATGGGGCGAATCGACCAGTCGCCCCCGACCGGGCGCTCGCGTCGTTCGCGAGCGGCACACTCGTGCAGAGACGACCCCAGGGGACGAGCGTGGCGGACCGCGAGGACGAAACGGATTCGGCAACCGAACTGCAGACCGATCGGTGCTCACGCGGCCGATCCTCGCACGCGGCGCTGAGCGACCGAGCGTTGCTCGACGCCATGCGCACGCGCGACGTGGCCGCGATCGAGGAATTCATCCGGCGCTTTCAGCACCTCGCGCTCGTGCACGCGAAGCGGCTCCGGGTGCCGCCGGATGAGCGGAGGCACTGGGTGGCGGAGGTGCTCTACG
>CAYLPM010000199.1:0-40565 GCA_964385525.1 uncultured Gemmatimonadaceae bacterium | reverse complement strand
TCTTCGACGCGGCGCACGGGTTCGCGGGGTGCATTCCGGGGATACACGAGGTCCTGCGCCGACAGGGGTTGCTGCGCGGCATCTGGTGTCTCGATCCGGCGGAGACGCTCTCGCCGGGTCAGCGCGAGGAGATCGATCGCGCAGCGCGTCAGTACCCCGAGCTGGCCGATGATGCCTGGGTAGCGGCACGATTGGACTCCTGGCTGGCGTGAGGGTGGTCAGCCGCCGAGGCCCCACTGCAGTCACCGCCCGCGCGCACGCAAGACTGCCCGCGCCGGCGCTCCCTCGTGTCCCGCGACCTTGATCGGCAGCACGATCAGCTCGTACTCGCCGGCGCGGATCTGTTCCAGCGACAACCCTTCGACGATCGGAATGCCCGCACCCAGCAGGATCTGGTGCGTCCTCGGCGCCGCAGCACCGAACTGCTCGGCGGAGAGGTAGTCGATCCCGACGAGCTGCACACCGGCGTCCGCGAGCAGCTGCGCCGCCTCGGGCGCAATGTAGGCGAAGTCCCGGTGGAAGGCCGCGGACCTCATCCAGCCGCGCTCCGAGCTTCTCGTGCGGAAGAGCACCCGCGCCGCGCCGCGCCAGGGGTGACGCTCGAGCTCCGCGGCATCGATGATCTGCACCGAATCGGCGATCTCGATCACGAGGGCCGGTCCGATCAACGCGTCGAGCGGCACGCGATCGATCGACGCGCCGTCGCGGATGAAGTGCATTGGCGCATCGATGTGCGTGCCACTGTGCGCACCGAGCGAATACGCCGACAACGTCAACGGATCGCCGGTCCGCATGTCGCGAAGGAACTCGAAGGACATGGGCGCGTCGCCCTCGTACACCGGCGTCGTCCGCGGGTCGAGCAGCGCGGTGATGTCCTCCCAGTCCGACTCGGCGGACGTGGTTGCCGGAGGCCGAGGAGTACAGGCGAGCGAGAGGGCGAGCAGGAGGGCCGGTAGTCGCATGTGGAGTCGCCGGGTGCAGAGTGTGGGTGCGCTCATCCGAGCAGCAGGCCGAGCAGCACGGTGAACGCCAGTCCCGCCACGCCGATGATCGTTTCCGCCACCGTCCACGTCTTCAGCGTCTGCGCGACAGTCATGTCGAAGAACTCCTTGATCAGCCAGAACCCGGCGTCGTTGACGTGCGACAGCACGAGCGATCCGGCACCGGTCGCCAGCACGAGGAGCTCCGGGCTCGTGTCCGGTGCGGCGAGCGCGATCGGCGCGACGATGCCGGCGCTCGTGATCATCGCGACCGTCGCCGAACCGGTGGCGACGCGGATCATAGCGGCGACGAGCCAGGCCAGCAGCAGCGGCGAGAGCTGCGCGCCTTCGGCCATCGACGCCACCGCGCGCCCGACGCCGCTCCCCACCAGCACCCCGTTGAAGCCGCCGCCTGCACCGATGACGAGGATGATGGCCGCGGTGGGCGCGAGACACTCGTTGCAGAAGGCGAGTAGCTGATCGCGCGTGAATCGCCGGGCGCGCCCCAGCGACCAGAAGGAGAAGAGCAGCGCGAGGAGCAGGGCGACGATCGGATGCCCGACGAACGACAGCGTCGCGCGCGCCGGATTCGTCTCCGGGAGCAGCACCTGCGCCGCGCTCGCGAGCAGCATCAGGATCACGGGGATCAGGACCGTGAAGACCGAGATGGCGAATCCGGGCATCTCGTCGGAGGACCCGGACGATCCCTCGAGCTGGGCCGCCATCGGATTCTCACGGCGCAGGGTGATGTGCGGCGCGACCCAGGTCGCGAACACGGGACCGGCGAGTGCGGCCGTCGGCAAGCCGACGAGCAGCCCATACAGGATCGTCAGCCCGAGGTCCGCCTCGTACGCGCCGACGGCGAGCATGGCCGCCGGATGCGGCGGCAGCATCCCGTGCACGACAGACAGCCCGGCGACGAGCGGAATGCCGATCTTCACGAGTGACATCCCGGTCCGGCGGGCGATCGTGAACACGAGCGGGATGAGCAGCACGAATCCGACCTGGAAGAACACCGGGATGCCGACGATGAACGCGACGACCGTGATCGCCCAGTGCACGCGCTGCTCGCCGAACGCGCGGATCAGCGTTTCCGCAATCCGCGTGGCCGCGCCCGATTCCGCCATGATCTTGCCGAGCATCGTGCCGAGGCCGAGCACGACCGCGACGAAGCCGAGAGCGTTGCCGACGCCGGACTGGAACGCGCCGGCGATCTCGGTCGGCGGCATCCCGGCTAGCACGCCCATGCCCAGGGAGACGACGACGAGCGCGATGAACGGGTGCCATTTGGCACGGGCGATGAGGAGGATTAGCGCGACGACGGCCACCACCGCGTAGAGCAGCAGGCGGGCGTCAGACGTCATGGCGCACGCGCGTCAGCAGGCCGGCGAGGATCTCGTCCGGCGACTGCGTGATGTCGCAGACCCAGGCCTCTTCATCGGGCGTTGGTGGTTCGAGCGTCGCGAGCTGGCTGTCGAGCAGCGCGGGCGGCATGAAGTGGCCGCGACGCCCGGACAGCCGCTCGGCGAGCACGGGCCGGGGGCCCTGCAGGAAGACGAACTGCAAGTCGCCTTCGGGAGCTGCCGCACGCAGGATGTCGCGATACGCCCGCTTGAGCGCCGAGCAGGCCACGACGAGGCCGGTGCCGGCGTGACTCGCCTCAGCGATGCGGCTCGCGAGCGCGCGGAGCCATCCCGCGCGATCGTGGTCGGTGAGAGGAACGCCGAGGGACATCTTCGCGATGTTCTCCGGCGGGTGGAATGCATCTCCCTCGACGAAGGCGACGTCCAGGGCCCGCGCGAGGGCGGAGCCGATGGCGCTCTTGCCCGCACCAGCGACGCCCATCACGACGTACAGGCCTCCGTGCATGTGGACACGCCTCGCTCGGCGCGCGGGATCGCGCCCGTCGGCTGAAGTCTGGGTCGGGAGGGGTGAGCTGCAATGCGATGCGGACCCGGTTCGCCGCATCGGCGATCCCGGGATGATACCGGCGGCGGGGTGACGCCGCGAGAGTCGTCCGGATCGACCGGCCGACGCCATATCGGCGGATCTGGTTCAACGTCCCTCGACACTCCAGATTCACCATGGCCCGGGCTGCCCTGAACACTGCCCGACGCACGAGGGCCGCAACTGGACTCTGCGTGAAAGCAACACGGGATGGAGAGTCATGCCGATCGCGACCCCGATCTTCGCATCCGCTTTTCGAAGCGAACCAATGCATCGGCCGTGGTTCATTGCGCTCGCCACGATGGGACTTCGATCGTCGCCGGGATCTCGGTCGCGCGTCAGCCTGGAGCCTGAAGTCACCCTGACAACACGGAAGTGCGTCGATGCCGCCTGACCTGGCACAGGTGATCCCGCTCCTCGAGCGCGACGTGTCGACTACACTCGGCGCGTCGTACGATCGCCTCATTGAAGACACGGCCGCGGATGTCCGGGAGCTCGGCATCGCGGACACCGGCGAGAAGCTGGTCAACGACGTGCAGCAGCACTTCCATGACACGTTCGTCGATACGACCTGGCCCGCCTGCCCCCGGCATGCCAACCACCCGCTCTGGTACCGTGGCGGGTCGTGGTGGTGTGTGCAGGACGGAGTCGCCATTGCGCCGCTCGGCGAGCTCGCCAAGGTCATCTAGGGCGTGGGCAGGCTTCAGCGCGCGCGGCGATTCACCCTGGTGGCGGAGTGACGAGCTCCGACCGATAGACCGCCGGTTCCGCGAGCAGGTGGCACACCGTGCACTCGCGGGGCTCGTAGTGGTTGGTGTGCGACGACGCATGGCAGGTACTGCAGAACGCGCGCGTGGGCGTCAGCTGCTCCACTGTCGCGCGCGTGTGACAGACGTCGCAGCGCTGGTGCGCGCTCTCGAGCGTCGGGTGGGCAAGTCGTGGTTCGGCGATCGGATGGCACGATGAACAACTCAGGCCGACGGCATGGTGCTCGGCGTGGCAGTCGGTGCACTGCGCCTTCTCCGGCGCGAGCGCGAGCGAGACCGGCTCGGTATGGCACTCGAGGCACGGCCGCTCGGCGTGTCGTGCGTGCAGGAAGTCGACGCTTCGCGGCCGGGGCGGATGACCGGCCACCGTGATGGCGATCGTCCGCGGAGCGGGACGCTCGTACTCGTCGGTGCGGTGGCACGCCTCGCACCGGGCTTGCCGCGGCGCCTGGTGGTGGCAGATGTCGCACCCGCGAGGACGCTCGAAGGTGAGGCGACCCTGGCCCGCTCCCGTCCGGTGACACACGAGGCACGAGAGCGTCACGTGACGCTCGTGCGGAAACGTATCGGCGACTGCCGGGCGAGGAAAATGAGCGTCAACGGCCGGCATCGCGTCATCGCCGGGATCGGGCACGAACGGGCCGCCGCGGTGCGACGGCGCCGGCGCGGCATGGTACGGACCGACCGGGGCCGCGGTCGGCACCGGCATGGCGGCGGTGGTATCGCTCCGCCGCAGTGCGGCACTGCTATCAAAGGGCAGCGGCGGTCGGAGGGTGCCGCGCGCGCGGACACTCTCGTGACAGGCCTGGCAGTCGCTCGCGTCGACCTTCGCCTGGTGCGGCAGGTGGCACGTGAGACAGCGTTCGCCGACGCGCCGGTGGTTCGCACTCACGTGGAACGGCTCATCGCGCCAGTCCGTGTGGCAGGTCGCGCACGACTCGCTCGCCGCTGCCGGCGTCGTCTGCGTATGCGGATTGTGACACGAACCGCACTTTCCGCCATGCGGATCCCTGCCTTCGTCGAACTCCGCCAGGACCGCACGCATCTCGTGGCACCCCATGCACTGCACCCTGCCGGGCACCAGCGTCCCGGACGCTGAATCGCGAGTGGCGAGCGCGGGCACGGGTGCGGTGAACTCGTGACAGCTCGCGCAATGGGCCATGGTCTGACTGGCCATCCGGCCGAGGACGATCTCGGTGTCCTCCGTGCCGTGGCAGCCGCTCTGACCGCACGTCTCGGCCACGGGCCGGAAGCGGTGCACCTCCACCCCGTGGCACCTGACGCACTGCAGGTCCCTCAGTGACGCCGAATCCGATTCGAGGTGCACCCGGTGCCCCGCCGTGGTCACGACGCGCTGCCACTGCGCCGTGTCGGCGGTCGCGTGGCAGGTCTCGCACACGCGATTGTCGACTGGAGCGTGTTCGCCGATCCCCTCCGGGCGCTCGGCGACCCACAGGTAGAGCTGGCGCGCGCTGGCGGACAGGGGCTGCTGGTGGCAGGCGTGGCACGACAGCTCGGCGTGCTTGTTCTCGGTACCCGAGAATTGCTCGAACGCGGGGCTCATCACGTGACACCCCGTGCAGAAATCATTGCTGTGCTGTGTGTAGTTCCAGGTCGCGGCGCCCGCAGTCGCGACGCCCGCGAGGAGCACCACGGCGACGACCGCGAGCGCGATCTTGGCGGCGCGGCTTTGCGCCGTGACCCACGCGCCGATCGCACCGCGGCGGCGGACGAGCATCACGAGGACGAGAACGCCCAGGATCGCGCCCACGAGGATCCCGCCGAGCTGGACCCAGGACGGAACGGTATTGAGCAGGAAGCGAACGAACACCGCCGCTCCGCCAGGGAGCGGCGACTCGACGACGACCGTGTCCAGCGTCGATTCGTGCGTCTGCCGAAGCGCCGCGATCGACTCGACGATACGCGTACCGGCGGTCGTGAACGAGACGCCCGTCACGATCCGGAAAGGCCGTTCGTTGCGGCCCTGCGGTGGCACGTGCGAGCCTCGCCGGGACGGCCACCGGGCTCGAGCCGACCGCGGCCGCGAGTCGATCGCGCGCTGCGCGCAACCGCCGGCGAACTGCTCGAGCCTGGCGCGTCGAATCGGAGCCTGCTGCCTGGAGGAACACGCATCATCATCCGCACACCCTTGCCGGTGGGACGTCGCCGACGAGAACGTAGTCCGCGCAAGCGCGCCGAACAAGTCAGGGAACCTCCCGCACCGCACGCCCGCTATTGCGCGATCCGGGTCCGGACATTACCGTCGTATGGGCATCCCATAGGACGGTACCATGGCGGACAAGCTGGACGTGAAGCAGGGCACGCTCGCCCTGATGATACTCAAGACCCTCGAGGTCCTCGGGCCGCTGCACGGTTACGGCGTCGCGCGCCGCATCGAGGAGACGAGCAAGAACCGTCTGACGCTGAACTACGGCACGCTGTACCCCGCGCTCCTCAAGCTCGAACAGGAGGGCTTCATCACCGCGGAGTGGGGACAGTCCGAGAACAATCGTCGAGCGAAGTTCTACTCGCTCACCGTCGCCGGGCGCAAGCAGCTGGAGCGCGAAGCCCGCGAGTGGCATCAGACCGCCGATCTGATCGCTGCATTTCTCGCGCCGCGACGGGAGGCACGATGAGACACGTACGCGCCGCGCTCGCGCGCATCGCCGGCGTCTTCACCGGGCGCCGGGCGGACGACGATCTCCGCGAGGAACTGGAAGCCCACCTCGAGATGGAGACGGCGGAGTACATCCGGCGCGGAATGTCTCCCGCCGATGCACGACGCAGGGCGCGGCTGGCGGCAGGCGGCCTCACACAGGCGGCCGAGGCGGTTCGAGACCAGCGCGGGTTGCCGTGGATCGAGACGCTCGCCTCCGACGTCCGGTATGCGGTGCGCATCCTGCGACGAAGCCCCGTGTTCACCCTCGTCGTCGTGGTCACACTGGCGCTCGGCATTGGCGCCAACACGGCGATCTTCACCGTCGTGCGGGGCGTGCTCCTCAAGCCGCTGCCCCATCGCGACGGCGACCGGCTCGTCTACCTCCGACAGTCGAGCGACGTTGCAGGCGGCGCGAACCTGAACTTCTCGGTTCCGGAGGTTCGCGACCTTCGCGAGGGCGTTCCGTCGCTCGCCGGCATCGCCGAGTACTCCCCGTGGTCCATGATCTACCAGGCCGATGAGGGAGCCACCCGCATCAGTGTCGGTCTCGTCACCGGCAACTACTTCGAGGTCATGGGACTCGCGCCGGTTCTCGGCCGGGTCACGCAGCCGAGCGATGATGGACAGGGTGTGCCGCGCGTGGCCGTGCTGACGCACGACTTCTGGAGGCAGCGCTTCGGTGGCGACTCGGGCATCGTCGGCCGTCAACTCATGCTGGACAAGAAATGGGTGACCGTGATCGGCGTGCTCCAGCCAGCGCCGTTCTTCCCGGATCGCATCGATGCGCTGCTCAACATGGTGAACAGCGATCATCACCTGAGCGCGATGATGGTGGAAGGCCGGACGCATCGCATGACCGAGGTCGTCGCCCGCATCGGAGGCGGCACCAGCATCGAGCAGGCGCGGGCCGAGGTCGACGCCGTGTATGCACGGCTGCGCAGCCAGTACCAGGAAGCCTATGACCCCGCGAGCAACCCACGCGTCGCGGTCATCCCGTTTCACGAGGTGCTCGGCGAGCGCGCACGCCTCACGCTGTGGCTCCTGATGGGCGCCGCCGCGTTCGTCCTGATCATCTCGGTGTCGAGCGTCGCCAACCTGACACTCATGCGCGGTGTGCGCCGGGAGCACGAGCTCGTGATCCGCGCGGCGCTCGGCGCCGGTGTGGCACGCCTGCGCCGGCTGCTGCTGGTGGAGAATCTCCTGCTGGCCTTCCTCGGCGCGGCACTCGGAATGGCGATCGCCTCAGGCGGCGTCGGGCTGCTGACGTCGCTCGCCGAGCGCTACTCGCCGCGGGCGGGTGAGATCCGGCTCGACGGAACGGTCTTCGGATTCATGCTCGCGCTGTCGGTGAGCGTCGGGCTGATGCTGTCGTTCCTGGCATCGCTGCCGCGCGAGGGTCGCTTCGCGTCCCGGATCCTGGCCGGTGCGCAGCGAGTGAGCGGAAGCCTCGGGAAACACCGGCTCCAGCGTGCGCTCGTCGTCGTGCAGGTCGCGGTCTCGGTGGTACTGCTCGCGAGCGCCGGACTGCTGACCCGGACGATGCTCCGTCTCGCGGACGTGGACACCGGCCTCCGGGCCGAGGAGATCCTCACGATGCAGGTGCCCCTCCTGACCCCGACCGAGTTGCTCTTCGAGCCCTCGGCCGACATCACGGCCAAGGAGCGGTACGAGCAGATGCGTCGCGCGATGGCGGCGCTCCCCGGTGTCATCGAGGTCGGTGTGGGTTCGCCCATGCCGCTGCGTGCATCGGACGTGCGGTTCGACGTCAAGGTCGAAGGCAGATCTCCGGCCGTCGGCGAAGCGCTGCCGCGTGCCGAGCTGCGCACCGCCGGTCCCGAGTTCTTTCGCGCGGCGGGGATTCCGCTGCTTCAGGGTCGCACGTTCTCAATCACCGACCGCGTCAACTCCGAGAAGGTCGTGATCCTCAACCGGTTTCTCGCCGACCGGATGTTCCCCGGCGAAGATCCGGTCGGCAAGCGGATCGCGTGGACGGGCGAAGTCCTGCGCTTCACGCCGATCAGCGCCGATTGGCGCACGATCGTCGGCGTCACCGGCAACACGCGTGACGGTGGGCTGGACGCCGAGCCGAGTGCCGTCGTGTTCATGCCGTTCACGCAGATGCTGGCGATGGGCGGCGGGCTGGTGATTCGCGCCGACAGCAACGTCGCGGCACTGATCCCCGCGGCGACGCGTATCGTGCGGCGCATCGCGCCGACGGCGCCGATCGAGAACGTGATGACGATCGAGCAGTACAAGGACCGCAGCATCTCTCCCCGGCGCCTGAACGCGGCACTCATCTCGTCGTTCGGGATATTGGCCGTCGTCGTCGCAGCGGTGGGGATTGCCGGCGTCCTGGCGTTCTCGGTGAGCGCGCGCACCAACGAGATCGGCATCCGGATGAGCCTCGGCGCGGACGGCGGCCGGGTCCAGCGGATGATCCTGGGTGAAGGGGGCGTGCTGCTGGCGATCGGCCTCGTGCTGGGTGTTGGCGGCGCCTGGGTCGCCGCGCAGTCCATTCGCGGACTGCTGTTCGGTGTCGCGCCGCACGACCCGGCCACGCTCATCGGCGTGGCGGCGATGATGGGCGCGATCGGGATCGGTGCGTGCTGGATTCCGGCACTTCGGGCCGCGCGCATCGATCCGGCCATCACCATGCGCGCTCAGTAGACATGGGCGGGAACACAAGCGTGCCGAGGGGACGGACATGCGCATGACGCTGATCGTCCACATCGCCGCCGGCGGGCTGGGACTCGCTTCGGGCTACATCGCGCTCTACTCGGCGAAGGGCGCTCCGGTGCATCGCAAGGCGGGGATGGTGTTCGTCTGCACGATGCTCACGATGTGCGTTGCGGGCATCATCCTCGCGGCCGTGCGGGGCGTGTGGCGGGAGGTCAACATCCCGGCGGGGGTGATCAGCGCCTACCTGGTGATCACCGCGCTGACCACAGTGCGACCCGTTGTTCGCGGCTCGCGCTGGCTGGGCTTCGGTACCCTGCTGGTAGCGTCGGCAACGGGTCTCATGTGTCTCACGTTCGGACTCGAGGCGCTCGCCAACGGCGGCCAGAGGAACGGAATCCCCGCGTTCCCCTTCTTCCTGTTCGGCGTGATCGGACTGCTGGGGAGCCTGGGCGACGTGCGAATGATGCGGGCCGGGGCCTACACGGGCGGGCGTCGCCTCGCCCGGCACCTGTGGCGCATGTGCGTCGCGCTGTTCATCGCGGCGATGTCGTTCTTCATCGGCCAGGCGGACGAATTCCCGAGCGCTCTCCGGATCATGCCCCTGCTCGCGCTTCCTGTGCTGGCAATCCTCGTGACCATGGTCTACTGGCTCTGGCGCGTCCGCATCAGACAGTCCGTCCGGGGCATCGGTCGCGTCAGTCCCGCCGAGGCCGTTTGATCTCCTACGGATGGGATACCGTGGTGCTCCTCGAGCATTGACTCGACGAAGGAACTGACCATGACGACCATCGCCCAGCGGCTCGCCCGCGGGTAGCACGCCAGGGGTCACGCGGAAAGCGCCCGGGCGGACTCCCTGGTGCTGGGTCCCACGCATCGAGCTCCGCGCCTCGCCGTGGTCGGGTACCGAACGCGGCACCGGCGATAGCATGGCACCCGGGTCTGGCGCTACTTTGCATGCATGTTGACCTACGCTGCCGCTCGCGACACGCTCGTCGAGCAGCTTCGCGGCGATGCCCGCGCCCACGCGGCCAAGCACTACGACGAGATCGGTCGGCGCTTCGATAGCCTCGAGAATCGGTTTCCCACCGGAACGGCGCCCGAGCTGGGTCGACTGCACATCGCCCTCGCGTTCTGGGATGGCTGGATCGATGCGCGGAACTACGGTTGGCCGCGCGGCCCGATAGGGATCGAGGACTGGCCCGTCCTCGCCGAGGAAGTGGCCGCCGATCTCTCTCACGACCGGGAGATCTCGTCGCCGATCGTTCTGACACACTTCGATCTGGTGGCACATCCGAAGCTGAACGAGCGGGTGCAGACGCTCGCGTCGCGGCTCCGGCGGCGGGAGAGCCGACCGGAGTCGGTGTAGTCGATCGCGAGCTCGCCGCGCACGCCTGTCGCTTCAGGGAGGAGGAACGATGCGGAAATACGCGGTCCGGCACGGCGCGGTGCTGCTGTGGTTCGCGATGCTCGTCGTCGCCTGCGGCGGGGACCCGGCAGGCCCATCGATGGCGGAGGTCGCGGGTTCGTATCAGGCGACCCGGTTCACCACGATCACTGGCGGCGTCTCCACCGATGAGCTCGCGGCTGGCGCCGAGATCGCGCTCGAGCTCGAGACCGATGGAGCGGCGTTCGGGGTGCTCTTCGTGCCGCAGGGCGATGAGGGCGGTGGCGATCTCGACCTGAGCCTCGACGGCACGTGGAGGTTGAGCGGCAATACCGTGACCCTCGAGAGCACCGCCGACGCGTTTCTCGGTGACGTGCCGCTCACCGTGGTCGGCGAGACGCTCGTGGGGGATCGAATGTTCTTCGGTACCTTCATTCAGATGACGCTCACGCGCCGCTAGCCTTGCGGAGCGCGCCACCTTACGTGCGTGCCATCCATCGCCGCGGCATGATCGCGTGGGTCCTGCTGGTCGGACTCGTCCCGTCCCCCGGATGCGCGAAATGGTCATCCGGCCGCACCGTGGGACCTTTGTCCGAGGCGGACAGTCTCCAGCTCGCGATCGTGATCTTCACGACGGCCGTCGAGCACGGGACGCGGACCTCGTATCGTGCTTCGCACCCGCGCCTCGTGTGCGTCGCTCACGGCGTTCGCGAGTGGACGGACCCGCCCGAGGCGGTCCTCGCACACCTGCGGGAGATCGACTCGCTCATCGTTCAACCCATCTCGGCGTGCGAACAGCAGCCGCTCGACAATGCACCTCCGGGTCCGCCGTTGATCGTCGATCCGCTCACCGGACGGCGCGGCATCCGTGTGTCGGCATCGGATCCCCGCTTCGCCGCCGACGGCTCGTTCACGGTCGAACTCGGATACTACGAGCATGGGCTCTCCGCCGCCGGCTGGACGTGTACGGGGCGGCGGCTGGATGGCGGGTGGGAGATCACCGAGTGCCGCATGGACTGGATCTCCTGAGGCTCGCCGTCATCGGCGAAAGGCCTCGGCCGCCGCTCGTCGCGAGGCAGGCGTCCCGCAAGGCCAGGCATGATCGGCCGATTCAGCGCCGGGGCTCGCCGGAACGGCGCGCCTCTCGAGCGCCCGGTCACACGAGGGGATCTCGCGCACGATGAACCTCGACGACCTCGCGACGCTACTCGACACGTATGCCGATGGCCGGCTGGACCTGGAAGCGATTCATGCGCGACTGCTGCCGGTGCTCACCGCGGACCCGCTCGATGTCGAGGCCAGCGACAGCGCGCCGTGGGATCACGCGCACGCCGAGACGCGTCTCTTCTGGCGAATCGTCTACCTGTTCGAGTCCGAGTCCGTCGACAGCGATGCCGTGCGGACGCGCGCGCGGCGCATCGTCGGCTGCCTGCACCGGACGCGGAGCGCCGAGCTCACGTTCGAGCTCCTGCCGTTGATCCTGGACCAGGATCGCTTCGCGGTCATCGTCTCGCGACATCGCTCAGGGATCATCTCGCGGACCGGCCTGCTGTCGGTGATCGCCGAATCGGGGTATCCCTCGCACGTGAAGTCGTGGCTTGCGCACGCCGGTGCGGAGGCGCTGACCCGCCTCGCCGAGTGGCTGACGGACGAGCGCTACGAAGCCGTCGCGGCCGCGTTCGATGCGCCACCTGCCTGAGGTGCGTTGCGGCCGGTCGCGCCGCCCTGCATTCTTCACGCGTTCGGTAGGGTTCTCCGAGATCGAGTCCGCATCCCGACGAATTCATCATGGCAGAGCTGAAGACCAAGCCCACCACTGTCGACGTCGACGCATTTCTCGACGACATCGCCGACGAGACGCGCCGCCGGGACTGCCGCACGCTGCTCGGGCTGATGAAGGGCGCGACGAAGAGCGAGCCGAAGATGTGGGGGCCCAGCATCGTCGGCTTCGGCGACTACCACTACAAGTACGCGAGCGGTCGCGAAGGTGACTGGTTCCTGACCGGCTTCTCGCCCAGGAAGGGCGCGCTGACGCTCTACATCATGGCCGGCTTCACCCGCTACGAAAGCCTGATGCAGCGCCTCGGCAAGTACAAGACGGGCAAGTCCTGTCTGTACGTCAGGAAGCTCGCCGATGTCGATCTCGAGGTGCTCGAGCAACTGATCAACGAGTCCGTCGAGCACGTCACCCGGACGCATACGGCCTGAGGGCGATGCGGATCCCGACCGCGGCCGCGCTCGTGGTGATCGCGTCATGCGTGCAGCGCGCCCCCTCGCTCGAGGTCCCGCCCGACGGACGGCGCGATCCGACACACGTGGACACGGTGGCGATCGCCACCATGGCGCGCGCCCTGGCCGCGGACTCCCTGCGTGGTCGCGGGCCATGGACGGCGGAGAACGAGCGAGTCGCTCGCCGGCTTGCCGCGCAGCTCGAGCGACTCCGGGCCCGGCCGCTCTTCGGAACCAGCCTGCTCGTGCCGTTCACCACGGCGGCGCGCCCGCGGGACACCGTGTACAACGTCGTCGGAGTGCTGCCGGGCCGCCACGGCACGACCGCCGGAGAGCTCGTCGGCATCACAGCGCACCTGGATCACCTCGGCATCGGCGAGCCCGATGCATCAGGAGACTCCGTGCACAACGGCTTCCTCGATGCGGCGGTCCCCATGGCGATGGTCCTGGACGTCGCGGCGCGATACGCCCGGTTCCCGGGCGATCGTCCGCTCGCCGTGATGTTCTTCAACCTCGAGGAGCAGGGGCTGCTTGTAGCACGGGCCCTGGTCGCGCGGCACGATGCGCCGCCCGTCCTCCGCCGGCTCCGCCTGCTCGTCGGCGTCGACGCCGGCTCCCCGGCCGGCGAAGCGATCGAGTGGCAGCTCATGGGCGCGCTCCCGGAGCATCCCGGTGCCCGGCTCGCCGACTCGCTAGCTCGCGCGCGTGGATGGACGACCACGTCGACCGCGCCGCGTCCGATCTCGGACGTCTTCATGTTCTCGCAGCACGGGGTTCCGATCCTCTTCCCGATTCCCGGCGCGGCGTGGAAGGGGTACAGCGAGGCAGCGCGCGCGGAGGCCATGAGCCGGTTCGACCATTATCATCAGCCATCCGACGAGTGGCGGGCGGACTTCCCATGGGTCGGGACGGCGGCCTACGCCGACTGGCTGTGGACCATCGTCCGCGGTGCCTCGGAGTCGGGAATGGCGCTGGAATGAGCCGGCGCGACCATCGACGAGTCCGGGCTCTTTCGTCACGCACACCACACGTGTCATGTCGCGCATCGAGTCCGACATTCCGGAGTGCATCGCGACGAGCCGGCTGGTTCTTCGATCGTGGCAGGTCTCCGACGCGCCACGGTTGAAGGCTGCCCTCGATGCGAACCTGGAGCACCTGCGCGCCTGGATGCCCTGGGCGATCGGCGAACCGTCGCCGCTGCCGGTGATCGAGGAGCGTCTGGCCCGCTTCGCGGCGGACTTCACGGCCGGATCGGAATGGCTCTTCGGCATCTTCTCCGCGGATGAGGAGACGCTGATCGGTGGGTGCGGCCTGCACCCACGCATTGGCCTGGGCTCGCTCGAGATCGGATACTGGGTGCAGCGCGTGCTGTGCCGGCGCGGGTACGCGACGGAAGCGGCGGGGGCGCTCACGGAAACGGCGTTCGCGCATCCGGAGATCGAGCGCCTCGAGATCCGGTGCGATCCACGCAACGTCGCGAGCGCGGGCGTCCCGCGCCGGCTCGGCTACCGGCACGTGGCGACTCTCCAGCACGATGCCGTCACGCCGGAAGGCAATCCGAGGCCCACGATGGTCTGGGAGCTCACCCGGGACGAGTTCCTGCGGTCATGAGCGACACGATGCCCGTTCCGCGCAGGGACCTGCTGCGGCTGTGGTTCGCGCTCAGCGGCATGATGCTGTTCATGGTGATTTCCCTGGTCGCCGGGGCAACACGAGACGGATTTGATGCCTGGCATCAATCCGTCAGTGCGCTGAGCCTCGGTCCGGGCGGGTGGGTACATCAGATCAACATGATCGTCCTTGGCGCCGTCATTCTCGCCACGGTCGTGGTCTGGCGGAGGATTCTCGCCGGCGGACGAGGCGAGACGATGTATCCCGTGCTCACGGGCATCGCGGGCGTCAGCATAGTCGTGTGCGGATTCGTCCGGCAGGACCCCGCACCGGGCTACGATCCGGCGCGGTTGGCGCTGACGGGGCCGACACCGCTCGGGCTGGTCCATCTGTTCGCCGCCGCCGTGGGCGTCGCGTGTCTGGCTCTCGGACTCGTGGTGATGGCATCGCGCTTCACGGACGATCCGCACTGGCGCGGCTGGGCGGCGTACTCGCGGATCATGGCCCTCCTGATCGTCGTGTGCGTCACGATCTACGCGATCTGGAGTACGCAGCCAAGCGGATTCGCCGGAAGCTTCGAGCGAGTGGCGATCGTGCTCACGCCGATCTGGGGACTCACATTCCTCGCGCGCGCGTCGGCAGGGACGCCGTTCGTGGTGGCGCACCGAGACGCACCTCGTTCCCCGGATACCGTGCACGCCCTCGCCATCGCACTCCTGCCGACCCGCGTCGCGCTGTGCCAGGCACCCGTCGACGCCCCCGTGCCCGCGTGGACCGCCGAGGCCATCCACTTCCTGACGGTCAGTCGCACCCCGACGGAGCTCTCGATCATGGCCGATGAGCACGTGGTGCCACCGACGGTGTCGGCGCAGCGCGGCTATCGCGTGCTGCGAGTCGAGGGCCCGCTGCCCCTGACGCTCGTCGGCGTGATCGCGTCGCTCGCCGGACCGCTCGCCGAGGCAGGGGTGCCGGTCCTTCCGATCGCGACGTACGACACGGATTACTTGCTCGTGCGCGAACGCGATGTGCCGCCGGCGCTCGCGGCGCTGCGCCGGGCGGGCCACACGGTCGTCGCGGTTCGGCCCACTGCCTGAGCGGCCAGGCCTCCGCCGCTGGATCGACGCCGCCTCGGACATGAGTCCGATTGGAACCTCCTCGGCCGATCGGCAGTACCGTTACGTTCTCGGACGATGACGCTCTCCTGCATGTCGTTCTCCGCATTGGATCTCCCGGCGCCACCCGCAGGGCGTCGCACTCGCACGGCGTGAAATGAAGCTGCTCTCTCTCCGCACCTGGCGGCCGCCACACATTCTCGCGGCATGGGGCACCTACCTGGCGGGTCTCGCGGCAGTCACCTTCGGGCCGGCCGCGCTCGAGGTGTCGCGCTTCGCAGGCGATCCCGCGAGGCCCGGGACGGTGTCCGCCGGAATCGATGACGGCGTCGCGTACCTCACCGTGGTCGAGGGAGCCACGACGGTCTGGTCGGGCACGACATCACTCGGCGCGATGGCGCTCTGGGTCGCCGGTCCCCCGCTCCTTCTGTGGCTCGCCTGGCTGATCCTCCGGCCGCGTCTCGGCGCGGCGGGCGCCGGCATCCAGGTGTCACAGCCCGCCGATGCCGGGAGCTCCGCCGCCGGTGCGAAGCCGCGGGAATTGCCCGAGCCGCGCGTCGATCACGTCGCGATGGATGCCCGGCGCACCCGGCAATCCGAGCAGGTGCGCGACAGGACCGACTGACGATTGGCGATGGGGCGCGATTCGCGGTAGATGTAGGGAGCACTCTCCAGGATCCCCCACATGCGCTCGACTCTCGCCTCCGCATTCGCGCTGCTTCTCGCCGCCGCGGCCGTCGCCGACGCCCAACGGTATACGGCGGCCGATGGCACGCTGCGCGTCGCGCTCTCCAAACAGCCCTTCTCCCCCAACGGCATCTCGGCCGGCCCCGACCGGATGGCGACGGGCGGCATCCAGCAGATCCTCGGCGGTCTTGGGGCGAGCGTGCGCGTCGATGCCGCCGCGCTGACGAGCGAACAGGACGCCGAGTATGGCGGGTGGAAGCGGCTCGGCATGGCCCTCGGCCACTTCGCGGACATCGTCGAGCGGAACGAGCGCGAGGGCTACTTCACCGTCGGACTGCTCGCCACGTGTCCGTCGATGCCGGGGCTCGTCGCCGGACTCCAGCGCTCCGGACCGACGCACGAGCCGATCCGCATCGGGATGCTCTGGCTGGACGCGCACGGCGACATCAACACCCCGGAGACGACGCGCAGCGGATCGCTTGGCGGGATGCCGGTGGCCGTCGCGACCGGGCGCGCGCTGCACGTGATCCGGCGGGACGCCAAGCTCGAGGTGCCGCTCTCGGATCGTCACGTGGTGATGGGCGGCGTACGCCTCAACGATCCGCTCGAGCAGCACATCATCGACGAGTCGCGCATCGAGCAGCTCAGCGTCGATGACCTGCGGACGATGTCGCCCGCGGTGTTCGCCCAGCTCGACCGCCTCGACCGCATCAGCGACAAGATCTACGTGCACATCGACATGGATGTCCTCGACCCGCGCGAAGTCATGGGCCACGGCAACAAGGTCCCGAACGGACCGTCGAGCGAGCAGCTCGCGCGGCTGTTCGAGGAGATCTTCAAACGCTACCCGAAGGCATCGGCGATCGGCTTCGCGACCATCCCGATGCGGGACGAGGACGGTCTGTCGATCGCGGCCGTGAACCGCATGATCGAGGGTGCCATCCGCGGGCTGAGCGCGCGCGAGCGCGCGCAATAGCGTCGTCCGTTAGAACGCCACGCGTGCCGGACCTCGATGGAGCGATCTCGATTCGCATCGAGCAGGAGCCCGCGGCGGCGACTCGCGAGCTCGTGCTCGACGGTCTTCGGCGCTTCAACCGCCGGAACGCCGAGGCGCCCGACTTCCGTCCACTGACGGTCGCCGCACGCAGCGACGCCGGCACCGTGGTGGGTGGACTCGTCGGCGAGACGGGGTGGAAATGGCTCCACGTCGATCTGCTCTGGGTCGACGACGCGTATCGCGGCCGAGGAGGAGGCGGCGCAGCGGGGATGCGGACACGTGTATCTCGACACCCTCGACTTCCAGGCCCTCCCCTTCTACGAACGTGAGGGATACAGCATCTTCGGAATCCTCGAGGACTACCCGCCAGGGCACCGGCAGTACTATCTCAGGAAATCGCTGACACGCCTCCCCTCTGCGGATTCGCAGCCTGACTGACCATTCTCCCTCACTCCTCCACTCCCACCCATGCCTGCACGCCGTTCCCCTCGCGATCTCGAGCGCACCTACACCGCCCGCCAGTTCGCCGCAAAGCTTCGCCGCCTTGCCGACGCGATCGAGAAGGGACGTCCCTTCTCGATCCAGGTGGCCGGCGAGGCGCTGCGGATACCAGCCGGCGCGGAGTTCAACATCGAGCACGAACGCGCAGGCGGACTCGACGAGCTCGAGTTCCAGCTGCGCTGGCGCCGTTGAGCGCACTTCACCCGACCTGCTCCACGCGCCGCGCGCGTGCGACCGCTGACACTCCGACGGAGGAAGACGGGTATGCTCGCAGCCGAGCGCTCCGAGAACTGGCTCGCACTGATGGCGTTCCTTTCGATCTCGCTCGCCGCGTGCGCGGGCAGAGGCGGCGACGGTGGCGGCTCGGACTCGGGAGCATCCGCCACACCAATCGACTCGACGCCCGTGAACTTCCTCGCGCTTGGTGACTCGTACACCATCGGCGAGAGCGTCCCAGAGCCGGAGCGCTGGCCTGTGCAGCTGGGCGAGATGCTCCGCGAGCGCGGCGTGAACGTGCAGTCCGTCCAGATCATAGCGCGTACCGGGTGGACGACGGACGAGCTGGCCGCAGGGATCGCCGAGCGGCGACCCGAGGGTTCGTTCGAGCTGGTGTCGCTGTTGATCGGCGTGAACAACCAGTACCGCGGACGCGGTGCCGCGGAATATCGCGTGCAGTTTCGCGAGCGACTCGATCAGTCGATCGGATTCGCCGGCGGCGACGCGGAGCGCGTGATCGTGCTCTCGATCCCCGATTGGGGCGTGATGCCGTTCGCCGAGGGCCGGGACCGCGACCAGATCGCGACTGAGATCGACGCCTTCAATGCGATCAATCGAGAGGAGGCGCAGCGTGCCGGTGCGTGGTACGTCGACGTGACGCCCGTCTCGCGCGAGGCGGCAAGGGACTCGACGCTGGTTGCCGGGGATGGCCTGCACCCTTCGGGGGCGCAATACACGCGGTGGGCGAGGCTCGCACTCCCCGCTGCCCTGGCAGCGCTGGGACGGTAGCTTTCAGCTCGCCAGTGAGCTGCCCCGCGACGCCGCGGGGAGGACGAACGACGGGCGCTTCGTAGCAACCCGCCCTTCTGGAACCCCGCGCCTCCCGGCGCCGTAGGGTGGGAAGCTCTTCGCTGATGGTCCGTGTTTTCGAGGTCGATATGCCGAATCCTTTCGTCCAGACTGTCGTACAAGCACCAGCACCAGCGCAAGCGCCCGCGGTACCGCCCCCGCCGCCCGCGGAGGGGGTGCCGATGGAGGCGCCGCCCGGCATGGAGGACCTCGTCGAGCGGATCCAGCAACTGAAGCAGCTGGAGCAGTTGGAACACCTCGAGCAGCTCGAGCATCTCAAAGCCATCGACGCGGACATCGTGTCGGGCGTGGGGGCGGCGTTCCAGGGATTCCAGGAGCCGTTCATCTTTCCGCCGCACATCCCCGGCGAACTGCTCGGCCTCGTGCTCGGCTCGCTCGCGCTCATCTTCCTCATCGTGATCGCCTTTCCGATCGCGCGCGCCACGGCACGGCGGATGGATCGGCAGTCGGCAGCCGCCGCGCTCCCGGCGGGTGAGGTGGTCGATCGCCTGGAGCGTATCGAGCACGCGGTGGAGACGATGGCGGTCGAGATCGAGCGGATCTCCGAGGGGCAGCGCTACACGACGCGCCTGCTGTCGGAGCAGGCAGGGGTCGGCAACGGCAGGAACTGACGCTCGCTCGCCTCCCCCTCGAACGACGATCGGGACGCGCCCTCCCATGGGCGCGTCCCGATCTTCGTTCCGACCGGTTGGTCGATCAGCGCTTCAGTTCCGCCTCCACCAGCTGCGCGTGCCACGAGCTCGCGAGTGAGGTCTCGAACCGCTCGCGCCACTCGCCGAGGGTCTGCACCGTCGTATCGAACACTCGCGTCTGCGCATCCACCTCACCAGCGACGCCGAGCGCCGCGAACAGCTCGCGCGTGGACGAGACGACCGAACCGTCCGACTCGCGATAGTACACGCGGCCACCGCCGACGAGCGTCGTCCCCACCAGCGCCTCGGTCTCGCGCAGGATGCGGAACAGACCATCGATCGAGCAGCCGGACGCGCCGGCCGTCGACTGATCCACCGCGATCGTCAGGAACCGGTGCTCGCGCCAGTCGCGTCCCGACCGGAGAGGCGCGCCGTGCGCCGCCCAGCTCTCCAGAAAAGCATCCACGCGCTCGAGCAACCGCTCGGCGGCGACGTCGGTGACCGGGTGCTCGCTCCCGAAAACCCAGACGCGCGAGGAATCGGGGAGCGACTCGAAGAGACCCTTGGGCATGCGGCGCAAGCTAACTCGCCGGGCGGGGGGAATCGAGTCCTGGCGCTTCGCTCACTCGCCCTGCGACCTGCCGAACATCAGCCGCAGAAAGTCCGCCTCCTCGGGAGGCGCGAAGAGATAGGCGTGATCACCCGGCTGCAGGATGGTCGAGCCCTTGGGCGCGATGAGCTCGTCGCCGCGAACGATCAGCAGCACCGAGGATCCCGGCGGAAACGGCAGCTCCTGGATGGGCATGCCAGCGACCGCGACCGCGGGATCGATGAAGAACGAGTGAATGTCGCCGCTCAGCACCTTGATCGAGTTGATCTCCAGCACCGCCGGCGGCGGGGGCGGCTCGTGCGCCTCGAGGTCGAGCCAGCGCGTCACCCAGCGCACGGTACCGCCGGGAACGAGGGCGTTCACGACGACGACGAAGAAAACGATGTGGAACATCCGCTGCCCACCCGGCACCTGCGCGAGAATCGGATACGTCGCGAGGATGATCGGAACGGCGCCGCGCAGCCCGACCCAGGCACCGTACGCGACCTCGCGTATCGGGTAGCGGAACGGCGCGAGACAGAGCATGACCACGACCGGACGCGCGACGAAGGCAAGGAAGAGCGCGAGGCCGAGGCCCGCCGCCGCGACGTCGAACAGCTGCGACGGATACACGAGCAGCCCCAGCACGAGGAACATCACGATCTGACTGAACCACGCCATCGCGTCGTGCACGCGCAGGATGCCGCCGCGGTACGGCAGCTTCGCGTTCCCGATCACCACCGCCGCGACGTAGACGGCGAGAAATCCGCTGCCGAGCAGGAGCGTCGGCAGACTGAACGCGAGGAAGGCGACGGCCAGCGTGAGTACGGGATACAGTCCGCCGGCCTGCAGCCGGACGCGCGACAGGAGCGCGACCGCCGCGTATCCGAGCACGACGCCACCGACCAGCCCGACGCCGAGCTGGAGGAGAATGCCCCCGACGAGCGGCCAGCCGACCGCGGGACCGATGCCGAGAATCGCACCGGTGAGGGAAACGGTGAGGATGATCGCCAGCGGATCGTTGAGTCCGGACTCCAGCTCGAGCGTGCTCCCGACGCGTTTCTTGAGGCTGATGCCCGAGCCGCGCAGCACGAGGAAGACGGCCGCGGCATCGGTCGACGACACCACGGCGCCCAGCAGCAACGCAACTGGCCACGAGAATCCCAGGAGATTCGCGCCAAACGCCATCATCGCGGCGGTGCCGGCTACGCCGACCGTGGCGAGCACGATCGCCGGCCCGAACACGCGCCTGACGGCGGTCAGCGGCGTGTTCAGTCCGCCGTCGAACAGGATGAGCGCGAGCGCGATCGTCCCCAGGCGGAAGGTGAACGCGTAGTCGTCGTACTCGAGTCCGCCGATCCCCTCGGAGCCGGCCGCCATTCCGAGAAGCAGGAAGAGCAGTGCGATGGGGACCCCGATGCGACCCGAGGCCCGGCTGAACAGGACGCTCAGCGTCATCAGCACGCCGATGGTCGCGAGCAGCAGCGCGGTGGGAACGGGCTCCGAGGGAAGCATTCCGGTAAGATAGGCATTGAAGCCGCGCGCGCCCTGCAGCAGTATATCCGGACCCGGAGCGCGCTGGACCCACACCACCCCTCCCTCCTCTCCCCTGGCCAGCCATGAGCGAACAGACTCGCTACGACCGACGCGCCTTCATGGCGTACTTCTCGAGCATCGGCCTCGGCGCGACACTGCTTCCCGGCGTGCTCTGGTCACAGGCAACGACCGCCGCGCCGCCCGCGGCCGGCGCGGCGAGCGCTGAGGTCAGCGCCGCGGAGATCACGCTCGAGACGATCAGGTGCGCGGAAGAGATCGCCGGCCTCTCGTTCACCGACGAGGAGCGGGAGATGATGCTCAGCGGGCTCCAGAACTATCAGCGGCAGTACGAGGGGCTCCGCGAGATCGCGCTCCCGAACGCGGTGGCGCCGGCGATACGCTTCGACCCGATCCCGCCCGGTGGCACCGCGCCGCCGGACACGCCGCCGACGCGCGGGCGGATGACGCGCACGGCGGTCGCGCGCCGCAGTGTGCCGTCGAACCTCGAGGATCTCGCGTTTCTCCCGGTGACCGAGCTGTCAGAGCTCGTGCGCCAGCGGCAGGTGACCTCGGTGCGCCTCACCGAGATGTACTTGCGGCGGCTCGAGCGATTGGATTCGGTGCTCCAGTGCGTCGTCACGCTGACGCCGGAGCGCGCGTTGCGCCAGGCACGTGAGGCGGATTCGGAGATCGCGGCTGGACGCCTTCGCGGACCCCTCCACGGCATCCCGTGGGGCGCGAAGGATCTGCTCGCCGTCGCGGGGCATCCGACGACGTGGGGCACGACGCCCTATCGCGAACAGCGGTTCGACGAGGATGCCGAGGTCGTGAAGCGGCTCGATGCGGCCGGCGCGGTGCTGGTCGCCAAGCTCACCCTCGGCGAGCTTGCGCAGGGGGACACCTGGTTCGGCGGACAGACCAAGAATCCGTGGCGCGTCGAGCAGGGCTCGAGTGGATCATCGGCCGGATCCGCCGCGGCCACCGCGGCCGGGCTCGTCGGCTTCGCGATCGGCACGGAAACGCTCGGCTCGATCTCCTCGCCGTCGACGCGGTGCGGGACGACCGGGCTGCGCCCGACCTACGGACGCGTGCCGCGAACCGGCGCGATGGCGCTGTCGTGGACGATGGACAAGATCGGGCCGATCTGCCGGAGCGTGGAGGATTGCGCGATGGTGCTCGACGCCATTCACGGCGCCGATGGGCGCGACCGATCGGCGGTGAACGCGCCGTTCACGTGGGATGCTACCGTCCCGCTGCGCTCGATCCGCGTCGGCTACCTGCGCAGCGCGTTCGATCGCGAGTACGCGCAGCAGGCGTTCGACGACGCCTCCCTCGCCGTGCTGCGCGGGCTCGGCGTGGAGCTGGTCCCGGTCGAGATACCGGACCTGAACTATGGTGCCATGCGGCTCGTGCTCAGCGCCGAGGCCGCGGCGGCCTTCGACGAGCTCACGCGGTCCGGGCGTGATGATCTGTTGGCGCAACAAGGTCGGGGCGCGTGGCCGAACACATTCCGCACCGCGCGCTTCATCCCCGCCGTGGAGTACATCAACGCGAACCGCGCGCGCACGCTCGCGCTCGAGGCGTGGGCGGCGCTGTTCTCGACGGTCGACGTCATCATCACGCCAACCTCGGGCGCTCAGCTCACGGCGACCAACCTCACGGGCCATCCGGCGGTGATCCTCCCCAACGGCTTCCGCGAGAACGGCACGCCGGTGTCGATCACCTTTCTCGGCGGGCTGTACGAGGAGGCGAAGCTGCTGGCGGTCGCGAGCGCGTACCAGCGGGCGACGGATTTTCACGTCCGGCATCCGGCGCTGGGATAGCGTCGGCACATCACGGCATGGGAGCCGTGGCCACCGGTGGGGACGACTCGAGCCTCGTTTCCCTTCCGAACGTCACGTCCTGAGTTCGGCCCTCAGCGCCCCCTCCACTCTCGGGTGCTCGAACCGGTAGCCGGCCTCGGTGAGCCGGCGAGGCAGGACGCGCTGGCTGGCGAGGATGGTCCCGTCGGCCATCTCGCCGTAGACGGCGCGGAGCGCGAACGCGGGGACGACGGCGATGGTGGGACGGTGCAGCGCCAGGCCGAGCGCATCCGTGAACTCGGCGTTGCGGACCGGCGTGGGCGCGGTGACGTTCACGGCGCCGGCGAACGTCGGCGTTCTGAGGCTGAAGCGCACGATCTCGATGAGATCGGTGAGGGAGATCCAGCTCATCCAGTTCGATCCATCGCCGAGCTTTCCGCCGAGTCCGAGACGGAAGACCGGGAGCACGCGCCGCAGCATGCCTCCGGCCGGGTGTAGCACGACCCCGAAGCGAGCGCGGACGACGCGGATCCCTCGCACCGCCGCCGGCTCGGTCGCTGCCTCCCACGCGACGGCGATGTCGGCGAGGAAGTCATCGCCCGGGGCACTCGTCTCGTCGAGGACGTCATCGCCGCGGTCGGCGCCGTAGAAGCCGATCGCGGATGCGCTGATGAGCACGCGCGGAGGAGGCGCGAGCGCCGCGAGGGTCGTGGCGAGGAGACGCGTGCCGATCTCCCGACTCTCGCGGATGCGTCGCTTGACGGCGTCGGTCCACCGCTGCGCGATGTTCTCGCCGGCGAGGTGGATGGCGGCTTCGACCCCCTCGAGCGCCGCCGCATCGATGCGCCGCTCCGACGGCGACCACTCGATGTCGCCGTCCCTCGCCTTCGAGCGAACGATGCGCCGAACCTCGTGACCGTCGCGCAGGAGCGACGCGACGAGCCGCGAGCCGATGAAACCTGTGGACCCCGTGATCGCGACGCGCATGATGGGGACGGGTGGTGAAAGTCGAAGTGGTCAGTGTTCGGTCAGCGGTCAGCAGCGGCCCGCGATGCCCGACCTGGCGCCGAAGGTCCACTGACGACTGCTACCGACAACTGACCACCTGGCTTTTCGCCCCGCAAGCCTGCCGGTCCATCAGACCGCGACTTCCTCTGCCGCCATGATGCCGCCAGGCGGAAAGTACGCATTGCGCAGATACTGCATCAGCATCCGCTGCGTGTTGAAGCAGGAACCGTTGATCGCGATCGCGTGGCGCATCATCTCGGCCCAAGCGTATGGCATGCCGTAGTAGAGCGGCAGGATCCGCTGCTCGAGCTTGGCATACAGGTCGAACACGTCCGACGAGGGATCCTGCGGGAGCGGATCGTCGCGGCCAATCGACCAGCCGGTGACGCCCTCGATGTGGCCCTCGATCCACCAGCCGTCGAGCACGCTGGCGCTCGGGACACCGTTGAGCGCGGCCTTCATCCCGCTCGTGCCGCTCGCCTCCAGTGGTCGCAGCGGGTTGTTGAGCCAGAGGTCCACCCCCGACGTCAGCATGTGCCCGAGGCGCATGTCGTAGTTCTCGAGGTAGACCACGCGCAGCGCGGTGCCGAGGGCGGCCGACGCCTCGAAGATGCGCTTGATCAGTCCCTTGCCGAAGTCGTCGCGCGGGTGGGCCTTGCCCGCGAACACGATCTGCAGCGCGCCGACGTGTCGCGTCACGGCCTTGAGCCGGTCGAGATCGGTGAAGATCAGATCCGCGCGCTTGTACGGCGTCGACCGACGCGCGAAGCCGATCGTCATCACCGCCGGATCGAACGTCGACGACGTGCGCCGCTCGATCTCGGCGAACAGGGCGCGCTTCGACTCGCGGTGCGCCTCGCGAATCTCGTCGAGCGGGATCTTCCCCGCGTAGCGGAGATAGAGGTTGTCGTGCCGCCACTCCGGAATGTATCGGTCGAACAGCGCGCGAAAGGATTCCGAGGTCCAGGTCACGGCGTGCACGCCGTTCGTCACGGCATCGATCGGCACGCCGGGGAACATCTCGCGCGAGACATCCTGGTGGCGCATTGCGACCGCGTTCACGTAGCGCGCGAAGCGCAGCGCGAGATGCGTCATGTTGAGCGTCCCGCCGTCGAGCGCGCGCGCACGCTCGAGCACGTCCATCCTCGCCTGCCCGAGCACCTGGCGCGCGAGCTCCGGCAGGAACTTGTCGTGCCCCGCCGGCACCGGTGTGTGGGTCGTGAAGACCGTCTGACGGCGCACCGCGTCGATGTCGGCGTCGTTCATCTCCCACGCCCCGCGCGTGCCGAGCCGGCGCTCGAGCAGGCACAGTGTGAGAAGGGAGGCGTGGCCCTCGTTGATGTGATGGATGATGTCGCCCTCGTATCCGAGCGCACGCAGCATCGCCGCGCCGCCCATCCCGAGCACGACCTCCTGACACAGCCGGTAGTGGAAGTCGCCGCCGTACAGCGTATCCGTGATCGTCTGGTCGAACGCGGAGTTGGAGGGCAGAGCGGTGTCGAGCAGATAGACAGGCACCTCGTGGCCGCCGCTGCCGCGGACGAGGAAGCGCCAGGCACGGATCTCCACGCGGCGGCCCTCGATCTCGACCGTCACCGTCGGCTCCATCGGCTCGAGCAGACTGGCCGGATCCCAGACGGCCGGGGTCTCGGTCTGGTTCCCCTGAGGATCGAGCTTCTGGACGAAGTAGCCCTTCCGGTGCAGGAGTGTCACCCCGATCATCGGCACACCCAGATCGGCGCCGGACCGCAAGGTGTCGCCCGCCAGCACACCGAGACCGCCGCTGTAGGTCGGGAGCGCCTCGTTGAGGCACATCTCCATGGAGAAGTACGCGATGGTCGTGTCCGCTGCGAAGTTCATGGGAGTCCTCTAGCAGTGCAGGACCGGGCGTGGTGCCCCCGGTCGCAGAATTGGCGCACGTGAAAACCGAAAGCGCGCGAGGGACCTCGGCGCGCATGAGCCTGATATTCACGCTATCACCAGGTGCTCCGGCCCGCTACCGCTCTTGACGAATGAGCGGTCGACCGGTTGCACGCTAGAAGGCTATGCCGGGAAGAGCAGCGCGACGGGGAGGTTGGCCAACGCCTCGCCCACCTCGATCCACGGCCCTCCCTGAGTCTCGGGCTTCGGCTCGACGTCCACCCCATTCAGCTGGCAGCGCCACCGCCTGGCGTCGGGCCGCGCCGGCAGTCGCACGCGCGTCCCGCCCCAGACGGAGCGGCCAACCGGCGCCGCGATTGCACCCGTCATGCCGTACGGAAGGCGTGTGGCGAGCACGACCGCTGCGTCGCCATCAGCTACCCGGCCAAAGGCGAACACGTGATCGGCAGACGGCCCATCCGCCTCCAGAACCTCGTAACGGCCATTCCGGAACACGTCGGGATGCTCGCGCCGGCAATGAAGGGCTCGCCACGCCGTGAACAGCTTGATCCGGCCATCCTCCGGGTGGGCGGACATGTCGCGGACGAGCTCGACAGGCGTCGTGCCCGCGCCACGAACCGCGGCTTCCAGCTCCGAGAGCATGCGGGAACGCTGTTCGTAATCGACCGGGCGCCGGTTGTCCGGGTCGACCAGCGAGAAGCTCCACAGCTCATCGCCCTGGTAGGTATCCGGCGTCCCCGGAACCGTCAGATGCACGAGGGCGCGCGACAAGGCGTTCCACATCCCGGGCCGGGCGATCTCGCGAACGAGGTCCTCGATCTCCCGCAGGAACTCGGATGCCCGTCCGGCCTCGAAGATCCGCTCGACGAAGGAGCGCAGCGCATCCTCGAACGCCGAGTCCGGATCCGTCCAACTGGTGTGACGCTTGGCCTCCCGCGAGGCCTTGAGCATGTACTCGGCGACCCGATCGCGCAGAGCGAGGAGCTCGGCCTCCTCGGGATCGGATGTCGCCCCCGGCAGCGGCCAGACTCCGACCAGCGTCTGGTACAGCAGGTACTCGGTATTGGCATCCGGTGCCATGCGTTCGCGGACGCGGGTGCGGAGCGTCCGGTTGAGGCGGCGCCACCGCAGCACCGCGCTCTCCCATCGGTCGGGTAGCTCCGAGAGCACGTGCAGGCGTGCGCGGACATCGGCGCTCCGCTTGGCGTCGTGCGTGTTGGTGCAGACCAGCGCGTGCGGCCATCGCCTCGACCGCTCGGCGTTCGCCTCGTGCAGGAGCGCGACGGCACGGTCGAGCGGTCGCTCCGGCTCGCCGCCCACCTCGTTGAGCGACGCGAGCGGGTAATGTTGATAGAGCGCCGTATCCTCGACGCCCTTTGCGGTGGCGGGGCCGCTCGTCTGCTGAAAGTGCGCGACGAAGTCGAGCGCCTGCTTCCGCACATCGGATGGTTCATCGTCGCCGGCGCCCGGCTCGTCGGGAACGTCGATGTCGTCGGTCAGCTCGAGCGCTCCCGGGCCGACGATCGCCCGGTCCGGCTCGAGCATGACGTGGCGGAGGAGCTCGACGGCGGCGAGCGCGACGCGTCCGCTTTCGATTGTCCGGCGCGCAGCGCGTTCGATCACGGCGCGATCGTCCCGCGTGAACTGGCCGGTCTCCGGATCGATGTAGGTGCGGTAGACGGGGAGATGGGCGATGAGCTCGATGATCGCTCCGCGCAGGTCCGTGCGACCGAGGCCGCTCGTGCGACGCCCCTGCTCGGCCAGCGGCCAGAGCAGGCGCGCCAGTCGCCCAACGTCGGACGCGAGCGACCCTTGCAGCACGCGAGACTTGCCGCGGTACGCGAGCTGGGCGAAATCAGGCAGCCCAGTGAGGCCGGCGTAGAAGCGGGAGATCACCGCGTGGCCCACCGGCTCGATGAGGATCGCCTCCAGATCGTTGAGGAACTCGTATCCGGTGGTTCCCTCCACCGGCCACTCCTCGCGGAGCTTTTCGCCGGGGGACAGGATCTTCTCGACGAAGATGGGGAATTCCGACTCACCATCCGGGCGGCGCGCGCGGATGGCGGCGCGCAGGCGCTCGAGATAACGGCGGGGATCGAGCAGTCCGTCGATGTGATCGATGCGGATTCCATCGAGACTGCGGTCGGCGATCCACCGCAGTATCAGCTCGTGGGTCTCCGCGAAGACCTCCGGATCCTCCATGCGCAGCGCGACCAGCTCGTTGATGTCGAAGAATCGCCGGTAGTTGAGGTCGCGCGGCGCGAGTCGCCAGAAGCGAAGGCGATACGGCTGTGCATCGAGGAACCGGCGCATGCGCTCGGCGCCCTGCGGGCCGCGCGCGTGCTCGGTCGCGCTTCGCTCGAGGTGCTCACGAACTCCGGGTGCGCGACCGGCGAGTGCACGCAGACGCTGGAGAGCGCGATCCGCCGCCCGTCGCCTCGGAGTCGCGGTCGCCGCGGCGTCGTGTGCGGGAAGCCGCCCGAGGTCCGCCAGGATCGTGTTCAGCGCGGCGCGATCGTCGCCCGGTGCCGTCGCATCATTCTCGATCTCGCGCACCACCTCGGGAATCGTCGCGGGATCGGTCGGGAAACGCTCATCGAAGTACGTGACGACGAGCGCGCCGTTCTCCCACGCGAGCCCGAGCTCGCCGCGCGCGAGCGCACTGTCCCGCTCGTCGCCGAGCACGGGGAGCAGGAGTCGTCCTGGCGCGGTGCGGGAGGGTGCCTCCCACTCGACGTCGAACCATTTCGCGTACGCCGAGCTGCGTCCGTGCGTGAGCACGTCCTGCCAGTAGGGGTTGGATGGACCGGTCCCCATGTGATTGGGGACGATGTCGAGGATCAACCCGAGGTCGCGGTCGTGGAGGGCATCGATCATCGCGATGCGCTCACCGTCGCCGCCCAGCTCCGGGTTGGGCAGCGTCGGGTCCGCCACGTCGTAGCCATGCGTGCTGCCGGGGCGCGCGCGCAGGATCGGCGAGCTGTAGACGTGCGAGATGCCGAGGCGGTGGAGGTATTCGGCGATCTCCCGCACCTGCGCGAAGCCGAACTTCTCGTGGAGCTGTAGGCGATAGGTCGCCGTGAGCAGCCGCTCATCGATCACGAGCGCTTCCTCCCCGGTTTGCCGCGCTTCGCCTTCGCGCGCGCGGGCCGGCGGGTCCTGCGTTCACGCGCTCCGCACCGGAGCCCGGCAGCGACGTCCGCATCGAACGCGATCTCCTCGAGCGAGAGGCGCATGCGGCGGGTCCAGCTCGGATACTTGTCCGACCCGACGCCGGGAACGTTCACGGGATCGGTTTCGCCGCCGAGATCGTCGAGCGCGAGGCCGACGAGCACCGCGGGAGTGCCGCAGAGGAAGGCATGCGCGGCAGCCCGGACGCGCGGCTCATCGGGCTCGTCGGAGTCGTCCGTGTCCGGCAGTGCTCCTTCCGCCACGAAACGCGCCACGAGCTGCTCGCGCTCCCGTTGACGCTGCCGCCGCGCCTCGCGCGCCTGATCGGCATCGCACAGCCCCACCTGCTCGCGGAGCTCGATGTCGCGCCCCGACCAGAAGCCGGCGATCGTCGGCATGTCGTGGGTGTTGGCGGTGGCGAGCGACCACGCCGGGTAGTGGGCGCCGGGCAGAAACCGCCCGCGCTCGTCGCGCTCGAAGTAGAGCACCTTGGACGACAGGATTCCCCATCGCGCGAGCGCCGGCGGCACCTCGGGTGGGACGGTGCCGAGATCCTCGCCGACCACGAGGGCGCCGGCACGCGTGCTCTCGAGCGCGAGGACGCCGAGCAGATCGTCGGCCGGGAACTCGACGTACGCGCCCTCCGTTCCGGACATGCCATCCGGAATCCAGAACTGTCGGAATAGTCCCATCACATGGTCGATCCGCAGTGCACCCGCATGCCGCAGCGACGCGCGGACGAGCGTGATCCAGTACCGGTAGCCGTCCTCGCGCAGTTTGCGGGGATCGATCGGCGGCAGTCCCCAGTTCTGCCCCGTAGCCGAATACGGATCGGGAGGTGCGCCGATACTCGCCCCCTGGACGAACAGATCGGGGAAGCTCCAGACGTCGCTTCCGGATGGCGAGGTGCCGATTGCCAGATCCTGATACAGGCCGAGGTCGAGCCCGGCTCGTGCGCCGCGTTCGGCGGCCGCGGCGATCTGGCAGTCCAGCTCGTATTGCACCCAGCAATGAAAGTCGATCTCCTCGGGGTGGGACTCGACGAACTCGCGCACGGCGCCCGAGGCCGGGTTGCCGAACGCTTTCGGCCACGAGCGGAAGCCGCCGTCCCGACCCTCGCGCGTGAAGTGCTCATCCAGCGCCATGAAGGTGGCGAACTGCACGAGTCGGTCGCCCTCGACGCGGCACCACGCGGCGTATCTCCGGCCGCGCTCGGTCTCGCGTCCACGGTGTATGGTGGCGAACGTCGCGTGCAGCGCACGAAGGGCCGCGCGCTTGATCGTCCACACGTGCTCGTACTTGACGCGATCGCCCGTGCGCAGGCCATCGAGCTCCCGTTGCACGTCGGTCGAGGCGATGAGGTCGCGCGCCACCGCCGATTCCGCGAGCTCGGGGACGCTCGCCGGATCGATGTAGATGGGGTTGCGATAGATGCGGCTCACCGGACTGTACGGACTGACGTCGGTGCCGCGATTGCGCAGCGCGTGGAGCGGGTTCACGCCGACGAACTCCGCACCGATCGCGCCGCTCCAGACGAGCAGCCGCGCCAGATCCTCGAGATCGCCGACCCCCCAGTTCCGCGCGCTCCGCAGCGTGTAGAGGTTGGCGGTGATTCCCATCACGCGGCGTCCGCCGAGGCGCTGGCGTGGCGCCGGGCAGGTGGAGGGGACGACGATCAGCGACTGCTCGGCTTCGCTCGCTTCGCCGTCCTCGTCGGCGGCGCCGAAGAGCCGGAGCGTCAGTCGGTGATAACCGGTCTCGCGGACGGCCGGGATCGGGATGCTGAGAGTCTGCGCACGCGATGCGCGGGTGCGGCCGCGGGTGGTGCGACGGCGACCCTGTTCCTCACGCAACTGGAGCTCCCAGCGCACCGGCTGGCCGCGGAGGCGCTCCGGGAGCGTGAGCCCGATACGCATCGACCGTGCTCGCCGGAGGGGCACGACGCGGACGGGTTCGAGGAGGCGCGCGGCATCCTGCGCATCGAGCGCCGCGAGAGCCGCCTTGGCTTCACGTGTCGTGGCCGCGGCGATTCCCATGGCGCGGAGGATGGCGATGCGGGTCGCATCGCTCGTCCGCCGGACCGCCGAACCGGTCTGGTCCAGATACTCCGAGACGATACCGACGCGGTCGGCAAGCGCGCGGAGAGGGGAGGGTCGGGGCATGAAGGAGTGGGGAGCGAGGCTTTGGGCACTGGCAAGTGCGGGGCCGCCCTCGATCTCACGAGGGGCCGGAACGGGAACCGCGGGAACGGCGGGAACCGCGGGAACGGCCAGTCAGCGCCGTTCCCTCACCGGTTCACTCGGCCGCTTCGCGGGCCTGCCCCTCCGGCACCAGCACGATCGCGCCGAGAGGCGGCAGCTTGAGCCGCATCGACTGCGCGAAGCCGTGGAACGGCGAGGGGTCCACCTCTACGCGTTCGCGCGTCCGGTAGCCGCTCCCGCCGAAGCGCGGATCGTCGGTCGAGAACACCTGCACGTATGTCCCCATCTCCGGCGCCCCGATCCGGTACTCGTCGCGTGGCAAGGGAGTCATGTTCAGCACCACCACGGCGTGCCGGTCCCCATCGCGTCGCATGTACGAGAGCACCGAGTTGTCCCGGTCGTGGACATCGATCCACTGGAAGCCGGCGGGATCGTGATCGAGCCGCCAGAACGCGGACTCTCCGCCGTAAATCCGTCCCAGCTCCTGGAGCATGAAGTGGAGCCCGCCGTGCAGCGGCTGCGTCGCCAGATGCCAGTCGAGGCTGATGTCGTGGTTCCATTCGCGCCACGTGGCCAGCTCGCTGCCCATGAACATCAGCTTCTTGCCCGGCCGCGTGTACTGATAGGTGAACAGCAGCCGGAGATTGGCGAACTTCTGCCACACATCGCCAGGCATCTTGTCCAGCAGCGACTTCTTGAGATGCACGACCTCATCGTGCGACAGCGGCATGATGAAGCGCTCGCTGTACTCGTACATCATCGCGAACGTCAGCTGGTCGTGGTGATGCGGCCGATAGATCGGGTCCTTCGAGAAATACGTCAGGGTGTCGTGCATCCACCCCATGTTCCACTTGAACGTGAACCCCAGTCCGCCTTCGTTCGCCGGTTTGGTGACACCCGGCCACGCCGTGGACTCCTCGGCGATCGTGATGCAGCCCGGACACTCGGTGCGCACAGTCTCCGTCATCTGCTTCAGGAATTCGATCGCCTCGAGATTCTCCCGTCCGCCGTAGCGGTTCCGCAGCCACTGCCCCGCCTCTCGCGAGTAGTCGAGGTAGAGCATCGACGCCACGGCGTCGACGCGCAGCCCGTCGATGTGGAACTCGTCGAGCCAGTAGAGCGCGTTGGCGATGAGGAAGTTCCGCACCTCGCTGCGCCCGAAGTTGAAGATCAGCGTTCCCCAGTCGGGGTGCTCGCCGAGCCGCGGGTCCTCGTGCTCGTACAGCGCGGTGCCGTCGAACCGTCGGAGCGCCCAGTCATCCTTGGGGAAGTGCGCCGGGACCCAGTCGAGAATGACGCCGATCCCGTGCTGGTGCAGCGTGTCGACGAGAAAGCGGAAGTCATCGGGCGACCCGAACCGTGACGTCGGCGCGAAGTAGCCGGAGACCTGGTAGCCCCACGACCCGGTGAACGGATGCTCGGCGATGGGGAGGAGCTCGACGTGCGTGAAGCCGAGCTTCTGCACGTGCTGCGCGAGGCGCGGCGCGATCTCGGTGTAGCTCAGCGGCCGGTCGTCGTCGTCCGGCTTCCGGGCCCACGAGCCGAGGTGCACTTCGTAGATGGACATGGCCTCCCGAGGCCAGTCAATGTGGGGACGGCGCACCATCCACTCATCATCGGCCCACGCATAGCGGGACTGCACGACGATCGACGCGGTCTCCGGTGCCTGCTGCAGCTTGTGGGCGAACGGATCCGTCTTGACCCGCGGCACCCCTTCGCGCGTCAGGAGCTCGTACTTGTAGAGCGTGTGCTCGCCGATGTCGGGGATGAACAGCTCGAACACCCCCGAGCTGCCGAGCTGCCGCATCGGAAAGAGGCGTCCATCCCATCCGCAGAAGTCACCGATCACGCTCACGCGGCGCGCGTTCGGCGCCCAGACGGCGAACGCCACCCCCTCCACGCCGTCGATGGTGCGCAGATGCGCGCCGAGCTTTTCCCACAGCCGGCGGTGCGTCCCTTCGTTGAACAGGTGCAGATCGACCTCCCCGATGGTGGGGAGGAACGAGTAGGGATCGCCTCGCTCCCACTCCGAGCCGTCCGGAAACTGGAAACGCAGCCGGTATCGCACCGGGAATGCCGCTTCGGGAAGGAAGACCTCGAACACGCCCGCGATCGCCTGCTGCATGTCGACCGTCGAGCCGTCGCCGAGCAGACACTGCACGCGCGCCGCGTCGGGGTGCGCGGCGCGGATCACGATCCCCTTCCGGCCGCCGACGGCGGCGGGGTGCGCCCCGAGGATGGCGTGCGGATGATCGTGCTCGCCGGCGACGAGCCGCGCCGTATCGAGCGGATCCAGCGGCGGCAGCGAAGGGCGCTCCCCGGACGACAGGTCGCGCTCGCGGCGCTCGATCATCGCCTCGATCACGCGGTCCGAGATCATGTCGGCCACGGGGGCGGCGCGGCGCTGCTGTTCGCGTTCGCTCGGGCGCTCCTCCTCGCGGGATTCGTCGCGCGCCGGTGCCTCGCCCTCGGGCTTCTCACTCCACCGGTCGTGGTTTCGTCCGTCCTTGGTCATCGCGTCTCCTCGTTCCGCTGCGGCGAATCGCTGGGCAGGCGTCGTTCCACCGCATGCCGCATGAGCATCAGGGAGTGCGCCGGCAGCTGTACCCTATCACTCGACACCTGCCGGCGCCCGCCGTGCGCGGTATCCACAATCTCCACCCAGACCCCGGGCTCGTCGAGCGTCGGAAACCCGAAGGGCACGTCGGCGTCGCCATTGTTCACGATCAGCAACATCGTGTCACCCTGCACGGGGCGGCCGCGGTCATCGCGCTCATCGGTCGCCTGGCCGTAGATCAGCATCCCGAGTGTGCGCAGATTCGGCGAGCGCCAGTCGCTCTCCCGCATCTCCTGGCCGTCGGCGCGGACCCACGTCAGGTCCTTGAGCCCCTCCACGACTTCCTGACCGCGAAAGAAGTGCCGCCGGCGCAGCACGGGGCTCGCGTGCCGGATCGCGAAGACCTGGCGTGTGAAAGCGAGCAGTCGCCGCCGCCGGTCATCGAGGGTCCAGTTCACCCACGTGATCTCGTTGTCCTGCGCGTACGCATTGTTGTTGCCGCGCTGGGTACGCGCGATCTCGTCCCCGTGCGAGAGCATCGGAACCCCCTGCGAGAACGCGAGCGTGGCAAGGCAGTTCCGCATCACGCGGTAGCGGACGTCGAGGATTTCGGGATCATCCGCCTCCCCCTCGACCCCCCAATTGCGGCTGATGTTGTCGTCGTGGCCGTCGCGGTTGTTCTCCCCGTTCGCCTCGTTGTGCTTGCGCTCGTAGCTCACCAGATCATGCAGCGTGTAGCCATCGTGCGCCGTGACGAAGTTCACGCGCGCGTACTGCGAGCGGTCGGTCCACTGGTACAGATCGCTGCTGCCGGCGAGCCGGGACGCGAACTCCGGAATGTGACCGCGGTCGCCGCGCCAGACGTGCCGCACCGCATCGCGATACTTCCCGTTCCACTCGGCCCACCCGATCGGGAAATTCCCCACCTGGTATCCGCCGGGCCCGACATCCCACGGCTCGGCAATCAGCTTCACCTGGGACAGCACCGGATCCTGCTGAATGATGTCGAAGAACGTCCCGAGCCGGTTCACCTCGAACAACTCCCGCGCGAGCGCCGGCGCGAGGTCGAACCGGAAGCCATCGACGTGCATCTCCAGCACCCAGTAGCGCAGCGAATCCATGATGAGCTGGATCGCCCTCGGGTGCAGCATGTTCAGGGAGTTGCCCGTCCCGGTGAAGTCCATGTAAAAGCGCGGCTTCTCCGGCACGAGCCGGTAGTACGCCTGGTTGTCGATCCCGCGGAACGAAAGCGTCGGCCCCAGGTGATTGCCCTCGCCGGTGTGGTTGTAGACGACGTCCAGGAGCACCTCGATCCCGGCGCTGTGCAGCTTCTTGACCATGGTCTTGAACTCGTAGACCTGATGCATCAGCCCGCCGGTCGCATAGCGCACATCGGGCGCAAAGAACCCGATCGAATTGTAGCCCCAGTAGTTCGTGAGGCCCTTCTCGGCGAGGTGTCGGTCCACCACGAAGTGGTGAACCGGGAGCAGCTCGATCGCGGTGACGCCGAGCGATAGCAGGTGGTCGACGATCGGCTCGGTGGCAAGGCCGAGATACCGGCCGCGCATGTGCTCGGGGACATCCGGATGCAGCTGCGTCATCCCCTTGACGTGCGCCTCGTAGATCACCGTGCGATTCCACGGGGTGCGCAGCAGCCTGTCGTCGCCCCACGTGAACGCGGGATCGACCACGATCGACTTCGGCAGTCCGCCGGCGCTGTTCGTCGTGGATGGCTCGAGATCCTCCCGCGGGCCGCCGACCTTGTACGCGAACAGCGCATCGCTCCACCGGATCGTCCCGCTGATCGCCTTCGCATACGGGTCGATGATGAGTTGGACCGGGTTGAAGCGGTGCCCGTCCTGGGGGACGTACGGACCGTGGACGCGGTATCCGTAAAGCTGACCGGGGCGTGCATCGGGCAGGTAGCAATGCCAGATCTGATCGGTGCGCTCGCGCACCTGGACGCGCGCGAACTCGTCGGCATCCTCGTGCCGGTTGAACAGGCAGAGATCGACCCGGGTCGCGTTCTGGGAGAAGAGCGCGAAGTTCACGCCCTCGCCATCCCACGTGGCGCCGAGTGGATAGGGGGAACCGGGCCAGACGCGCATCTAGAGCCGCTCCCGCCGGCAGACGACCGCCGAAAGTGGTGTCACCATGATCGTTCGCCAGGCCGGATCACCGTGCTGCGGCACCCGCCGCCGGTCGTCGGGCTCCGGCGGACTCGAGGTCAACGCTGAGCGGCGCCGCTCTCCGTGCAGCTCGTAGCGCGGATCCGCCGTGGAGAGCACGATGGACCAGCGCGCGGACTCGCTCCTTGCCAGCGGAACCTCCCGCATCTCCTCGGACAGGTTGAACAGCACGACGAGCGTGTCCGCGTACGACGGAACGAGCTCGAGCAGGATCCACCCCATCGGCCCGTCGTGCGTGACACGGACGCGCGCGTCGCCCGGACGCAGCGCCCGCTCGCGCGACCGGAGGTGGAGGAGGTCGCGATAGAGCGTGCGCAGCTCCGCGTGCCCGCCCCGGCGCGCGCGCTCCCACTCGAGCTTCGAACGACGGAACGTCTCCTCCGCCATCGGGTCCGGTACGTCGTCACCCCACCCGAACGACTCGAACTCCTTGCGCCGTCCCCGTCGCACGGCGTCGGCGAGCTCCTGGTCGGAATGGCTCACGAAGTACTGGAACGGATTCGTCTCGCCGTACTCCTCGCCCATGAAGAGCATTGGCACGTACGGGGACAACAGGTAGAGGGCCGCGCCCAGCTTCTGTCGCTCGAACGAGACCAGCGCCGTGAGGCGCTCGCCCGCCGCACGGTTGCCCACCTGATCGTGGTTCTGGATGCAGACGATGAAGTGGTCGGCGGACACGTCGGTCGCCGGCGCGCCGTGGCGGCGCCGGCGGTGCGCCGAATGGCGCCCGGCGTACACGAACCGGTCGGACAGGGCGGTCGCGACCTCGGCGACGCCGCCGGCGAAATCCGCGTAGTAGCCCGAGCGCTCCCCGGTGAGCGTCGCGTGAAGCGTGTGATGCAGATCATCCGCCCACTGCGCATCCATCCCGTAGCCGCCGCGCTCCGTGGACCGGACCAGCCGCGGATCGTTCAGATCGCTCTCCGCGATCACCTGGACCTCGCGGCCGAGCTGCGCGCCCTGCGCGTGCACGGCCTCCGTGAGCTCCTGGAGCACGTGCAGCGCACTGAAGTCGTAGATCCCGTGCACGGCGTCGAGTCGCAGACCGTCGCAGTGATATTCGGTGATCCAGTAGAGCGCGTTGTCGATCACGAACCGCCGCACCTGGTCGCTGTCGGCGCCATCGTAGTTCACCGCAGGTCCCCACGGCGTGCGATACGTGTCCGTGAAGTACGGACCGTAGAGACCGAGATAGTTCCCCTCGGGCCCGACGTGGTTGTACACGACATCGAGCACGACCGCGAGTCCGGCCGCATGCGTGGCGTTCACCAGCCGCTTGAGCCCCGCCGGCCCACCGTACGCCGAGTGCGGCGCGTAGAGGTGGACTCCGTCGTACCCCCAGTTGCGCGCCCCCGGAAACTCCGCGACCGGCATGATCTCGATCGCGGTGATACCGAGGTCGCGCAGCTCGTCGAGCCGCTCGATCGCGGCATCGAAGGTCCCTGCCTCGGTGAACGTTCCGACATGGAGCTCGTAGATGATGCAGTCCGCCATCGCGAGCCCCGTCCACTCGCGATCGTGCCACTCGAAGTCGGCCGGCCGCACGACCTCCGACGGACCGTGGACGCCGCTCGGCTGTGAGCGGCTGCACGGATCGGGGTGCCCGGCCGCGGGCCCATCATCGAGGCGGTACGTGTAGAGGGTGCCAGGTCCGGCGCCGGCCACGGTCGCTTCCCAGACGCCTCCGTCGGCGCGCTCCATGTCGTGCTCGGTGCTGGCGTCTCCCTGATGCACCGCGACGCGGACGCGCGTGGCCCGCGGCGCCCACACCGCGAACCTCACCGCTTCGCCCGCGGCGACGTTCGCGCCACGCTCGAGCGACCAGCCGAAACTCATGCGCGGCCCTCGCCACTGGAGGAGACCAGGAGCTTCGAGATCCCGCGCAGAGGGATCCAGATCCAGTCGGGCCGGTTGTTCAACTCGTAGGACAGCTCGTAGAACACCTTCTCCGTCTCGAACAAGGCGAGCAGCTGCTCGATCGCGGGACGCGACACCGGGAGAAACGCCGCGTGGGTGTCCCCGAGATATCCGGCGAGGAACGCATCCCGCGCCTCGCGCTCCCAGACGTGGGCACGGGGCTCGAGCACGCGCGGCGGCAGCGCCTCGCGTTGCCCGATCGCGAGCGTCGCCGCCGCGTAGGCGAAGGAGCGCAACATTCCCGCCACATCGCGCAACGGCGAATTCGGCGCCCGGCGCTCGGCCAGCGGACGCGCCGGCTCACCCTCGAAATCAATGATCATGAAGTCGCCGTCGGCGGTACGGAGCACCTGGCCGAGGTGGTAGTCGCCATGGTGCCGGATGCGCTCGCCGAGTGCGGTGCCGAGCCTCGCCGCCATGGCCTCGATGTTCGCGACGTAGTCGGCATGCCGGCGCGCGACGACCGCTGCGTCGGGGATGCGGTTGGACGGCAGCGTCCCCGCGTCGAGGTGCTGCTGCAGAAGCGCCAGCGCATCTCCGGCCATGCGGCGAACTTCCTCCGACCAGGCCGCGAGGTCCTTCGGTGTGACGGCAACCGGTGTGAACGCCGGATCCTCGTGGGCCGCGCGCGAGGCGAGCGCCTCGTGCATCTCGCGGGTGATCGCGCCGAGCCGCTCGGCATCGGCGCGAAACGGATTGGATTGCCGGGCGTCGGCGGGAGCGGCGAAGAATGCACGGTTCGCGTCGAGCGTCGCGCGCCAGGCGTCGGCCGAGCCGGGCAGGAACTGCTGGAGCATTCCCGTCACGCTCGACGTGCCATCGGCCTCCTCGAACCGCAGCGTGCCGAGGAGCGGCGGCGTGTTCCGGAATTCGGTGTGCAGCGTGAGGAAGCGCGAGATCTCGACATCGGGGTGCTCGCCCGCCTCCAGACGGCGGAAGAGCTTCAGGATGGCGCGGTCGCCGAAGATGATCGACGTGTTGCTCTGCTCGGAGGCGATGACCCGCGTGTCGACGATCGCGCCAAGGCCGGCAGCGCCATCGCCGATCGGTTCGGCCGCCCAGGTCCGTCCGCCGTCCTCGAACGTGGCGCTGTGCTCGAGCGATGCGCCGAGTTGCCGGCGAAACGTGGCATCTTCCGTGGCATCGAACAGCACGCCATGCTCGTGGTCGCTCTCGACACGCGCGAGCACCGCGCGCGGCGGTTCCCCGTCGGCGCCGTCGCGGCGCACCGCCAGCGGCAGCTGATAGCGCTCCACGCGGCCGCCCTCGAAGCCGACCTCGATGACGGCGATCGCCGCCCGCAACGACTCCCACCGCAGCGGGACCGCGGTGGCAATGCGAATCGACTCGAGCGTGCGCCCTTTGGCCCCGAACCACCGGCGCGGTTGCAGGAAGGCACGGAGCTCCTCCTGGGCGAGCCCCGTGAGCACGGCGGGGGCGAGCGCGGCCTCGAGCGGATCGTGAACGCGCAGCGTGGGTAGCGCCGAGGCGACGGACATCACTCCTCCGGCACGTCGGACCCGGGCGGCTCGAGCTTGAACCAGTAGAATCCGTGTGGGCCCATGGTGAGGAGATAGGGCAGTTCCCCGATCTTCGGGAAGTGCGACCTGCTCCACAGTTCGATCGGCGTCCACCCGTTGAAGCGGCTCAGGTCGAGCTCGACGAACTGCGCGTAGCGCGAGAGGTTGCTCACGCACAGGATCGTCTCGTCGTCGAGGCAGCGGATGAAGACGAGTACGCGCCGGTTGTGGGGGTGCAGCGGCTCGAAGCGGCCGCGCGCGAACGCCCGATACTGCTTGCGGAGCTGAATGATCCGCCGCGTCCACCGCAACAGCGAGGTCTGCGTCCGCTCCTGCGCCTCGACGTTGATCCCCTGGTAGCCGTATGGCGGATCGATGATCAGCGGGCTGTAGAGCGCCGCGCTGTCCGCCTCCGAGAAGCCGGCGTTGCGGTCGGCCGACCACTGCATCGGGGTACGGACGCCGTTGCGATCGCCGAGATAGATGTTGTCGCCCATGCCGATCTCGTCGCCGTAATAGACGATCGGCGTCCCCGGCATCGAGAAGAGGAGAGCGTTCATGAGCTCGATTTGCCGGCGCCCATTGTCGAGCAGCGGCGCGAGCCGGCGGCGGATGCCGACGTTGATGCGCATGCGGGGATCGCGCGCGTACTCGGTGTACATGTAGTCCCGCTCCTCGTCCGTCACCATCTCGAGCGTGAGCTCATCGTGGTTGCGGAGAAAGATCGCCCACTGGCACTCGTTGGGGATCTCCGGCGTGCGGGCGAGGATCTCGATGATCGGCGTCCGGTCCTCCTTGCGCAGCGCCATGTACATGCGGGGCATGAGCGGGAAGTGGAACGCCATGTGGCACTCGTCGCCGTCGCCGAGGTAGGGCCGCACATCGGGAGGCCACTGGTTGGCCTCGGCGAGGAAGATCCGGCC
>CAYLPM010000198.1:0-3459 GCA_964385525.1 uncultured Gemmatimonadaceae bacterium | reverse complement strand
GAGATCGGCCGGGAAGTCGGCGTTTCGCCGGAGCGGATCGCCGAGGCGGCGTCGGCGCTCGACCTGCGGCGGAGCGCGCAGCCGCGCCGGACGGATCTGGGGATCCCGGTGTCGGTGGAGCGTACCGTCGAGCTGTCGCGGGCGCCGACGGATCGCGAGTGGGAGCTGCTCGTGGCCGATCTGCGCCGGACCTTCCAGGCGCAAGGGCGCGATGGATCGCGCGGCAACCTTCGCCAGTGGACGAACGGGAATCTCTTTGCGCTCGTCGAGCCGACGGACGCCGGCTATCGTCTCCGCATCGGGAGCACGAAGGGCAACGCTGTGGCGATCAACAGAGCGGCGGCGGCGGGGATCATGCTGGGCGTCGTGCTGCTCATCGTGTTGTTCTTCACCGGCGAGCTGGCGGACGACTTCGACATTCCGCTGCTGTTCAGCGGTCTGGCGGCGACGGCGCTCGGCTACAACGCGCTTCGCATGCCGAGGTGGGCGGCGGAGCGGGAGCGGCAGATGGAGTTCATCGTCGGTCGTGCGCGGGCTTTGACCGAGGGGGCGCCGGATCGAGTACTCGGCACAGGGAAGGGTGAGGGTGAGGAGTAGCGGTCCGTCGGCGAGATCAGCTCTGCGGGCAGTTCGGGGCTCGTTCAGAATTGGTGGTCGTCGAGGCAGAGGCCCGGAGCGGAGAGATGAAGATGACGGTTCATGACGACAGGTGGTCCGCTCAGGTTGCTCGACACAGAGGGATAGAAGGAACCGCACGCGGATTCGGCTCGGTCACCGCGGCGTGGATCTTGTCCATTGGATTCGACCTCTTTCTGCATGGCGGATTGCTGGCGAAACTCTACTTGGAGCCGAGCACGTTCGTGCTTCCCCCGGAGGAGGCGTTCCGCAGAATCCCGCTCGGCTACCTCTCATTCCTTGTCTTGACCATAGGGTTGTTCTGGCTTGTCCGCCGACTTGATGTGCATGGCTCAATCTCGGGTTTTCGCTTTGGAGCTGCGGCTGGAGCGGTCGTCTGGGGTGCGTTCGCGGTCGGGCTCTATTCCATCAGCACCGCCGCGCTCCCCCTGCTGGCCGGCTGGTGGGTTGGTCAGACGATCGAGCTGGGACTCGCTGGTGCAGTTCTCGGAGCCGCCGCAAACGGGGTGCCTTTGAAACGAATTTGGGCGTTGGTGGCGGTGGCCGTGGTAGTGTTCGTGGTAGCCACGATTGTGTTGCAATCCGTTGGTCTGGCTCCAGCGATGAAGACGATCTGACGAGGAGGCATCGCACGGGCCATGCGTACCAGTTTCTTCGCCAGCACCTTGGCCGTGAGCGTCCTGAGTGGGGCCCACGCACAGAACGCGACGGTGGTCGCTCGAACTGTCGAGCGAGACGGCGGCGAGCCACTTGGCTTCACCGCGGTCTCTGTGCCGACACAGGGCATCGAGCGGCTCACGAACGAGAGCGGTACGATCCAGTTGCGGGACCTGCCGCCGGGTGAGATAGGCCTGCGGTTCAGGCGCATTGGGTTCGCGCCAAGGGATACAGTGGTCACCGTGGCCGCGAACGACACCGCGCGGATCCGTGTCGAGATGGTGCGGCTGGCAATTCAGCTGCCCACCGTACTGGTCGAGGGAAGCTGCACCGATCGCACGCCATTCGAGGAGAAGCCGACGATCCTGGCCGAACTGTTCGATCAGGTGAGGCAGAATGCCGAGCGACTCGTGCTGCTCGCTCAGGAGCGGCCGTTCACCATCCAGTGGTCTGAGGAGCGCGGGCCACGCGGTGGCGGCCGACCCACGCCCGCGACACAAGTCTCTTCCCGAGGACCATTGCCGGACGAGCCGTACGTCCCCGGGCGTGTCCACCGGCGCATGGGCAATGTCGGGTTCGTGAAACATCCCGAGCTCGCCGACATCGCCGACACGGCGTTCACGAACAATCACTGTTTCTGGTACGCGGGGCAGACCCGGTTCGGAGCGGACTCCGTGATCCAAGTGGATTTCGAGCCCGTCCCCTGGTTGGCCAAAGACGTCGACCTCGAGGGAAGCCTGTATCTACGCGTGGACGGCTACCGCCTCGTCGGCATGGTCACGCGGCTGAACCGGATGCCTCGGGATGCCCCTAACCTGGTGGCCTATGCGACGCGCGCGCGTTTCAATGAGCTGGTCAGCGGCATCCCTATCCTCGCTGAGGTGGAGCTCACCAACACGTTCCGGGGTTCGCGCGAGCCGACCGTCGTGGCGACCGGTCGAGTAACGGGCGTGCGGTGGCTGGAACCATCCAAGCGTGATACGGTGCGACCGCCGCATCGCACTCACTGATCGGGCGGGTGTTCAACCCTTACGCTTTGTGAGGCGCTGGCACCGGCCAGGACGATTTTTTTTTGCGCCGTTTCCGCATGGACGACTGGTTCGGCACAGGGTTCGAGGGTCGCGAGCTGCCGCCGGACCGAGCCCAGGACCTCCACCAGCACGGATTCGTCGTGCTGCCCCACCTGATACCGGGTTGGCAGGCGGACCAGCTGGCTCGGGCATACGACGCGGCGGTTGCATCCGCGGCGGAGAACGACGTGCGGGAGGGGAGCACGTCCACGCGAGTCACCGACTTCGTCAACCGCGGCGTGGAGTTCGATGACATCTACATCTCCCGGCCCCTGCTTGAGGCGTCCTACCGCATCATCGGCCGGCCGTTCAAGCTGAGCTCATTTCACGCGCGGACGGTTCGGCCGGGGTCTGGAGCCCAGGAGCTCCACGCCGACGTGCGCCGCGACTCGGCTGACTGGCCGCTGGTCGGCTTCATCCTGATGGTCGACGAGTTCCGCCCCGACAACGGCGCCACCCGGTTCGTGCCGGGATCGCAACGCTGGCCGCACGGTCCGGAGGACGTCTCCGATCCGCGAGCCGACTACGAGGGCCAGGTTCTGGCGTGCGGACCGGCAGGCTCGCTGCTCATCTTCCACGGCTCCGCGTGGCACGGGCATACTGCCAACACGTCGGTTCGACCGCGCCGGTCGCTCCAGGGTGCGTTCATCCCACGGGACGGGCGCGCCGGGACCGACTTTGCGATGCGGATGCGGCCCGAGACGCACGCGCGCCTCAGTCCGGTCGCGCGGTATGTGCTTCACCTCTGATGGCCTGCCTTGCCGCGCATCGTGCCCCGACCGCATTCCGTCCTGAGATCAATGAAGGTTGCCGCCTACCAGGCGCCGCTCGCCGCGTGCGCTGACGGCGGAGTGCTCGCACTGGTCCGTCAGCAGGTCGATCGGTGCGAAGCTCTCGGGGTGGCACTCCTCTGCTGCCCAGAATCCCTGTTGGGCGGACTGGCAGACTACGTCGATCGGCCAGACCGCATCGCGATAGAGACGAGCACGAATCACCTGCCCCGCATTCTCGCACCGCTCGCGAGCGATAGGGTGACCACGATCATCGGCTTCACCGAACGCGGGAGTGACGGGTACCTCTACAATGCAGCCGCGGT
>CAYLPM010000197.1:0-4374 GCA_964385525.1 uncultured Gemmatimonadaceae bacterium | reverse complement strand
CGCGACGTCAGACTATCCCGGATTTGCGATACCCGAGAGCCGCCCCAGGAGGGCTGCCGATCGGGCAGGTGCAGTAACTCCTAAGAGTTACGCAGCCAGGGCCAAGTTAGAGTTGGCAATTGTGAATCGTCCCGAGTGTTTTACCAGGGCTCGAGTACCTGGGCACGCGGCTACGGCCTCACCAACCCCGTCGAAGCCAGTCGCCCCCTTACGAACGTCTAAACCTAGCCGGATCGGACCCTCGGGTCAATCCCGCCGCGGCCCACTACGGGGTCACCGGTTGCGCGAACAACTTGTTGCGAAGCACGAATATCCGGCGCCGACTTCACTCTGTTTCGACCGTCGGACTTGGCCTCGTACAGCGCCAGGTCCGCCGCGCTGAACAGCCCCTCCCGGTGCGTCGTGCATTGCGGATAAGCGGCCACGCCGATCGAGCACGTCACGGGGATGTCCTTCCCGCCGAACGCCGCCGGACGCAGCTCCAGGGCGCGGCGCAGTCGCTCGGCCAGCTCACCCGCTCCGGCCAGCGTCGTCTGCGGAAGGAGCACGGCGATCTCCTCGCCGCCGTAGCGGGCGCAAAGGTCGATCGCGCGCGCGACCTCGACGAACACCTGCGCCACGTGCTGGAGCACGGCATCGCCCGCATCGTGCCCGTGCGTATCGTTGATGTGCTTGAAGTGGTCGATGTCGGCGACGATGAGGGCCGTCGGCTGACCATGGCGATCCGAGAGCTCCAGCAGGCGCTCCAGCTCCTCGTCGAACTGGCGGCGATTGCCGAGTCCAGTCAGCTCGTCCGTCCGCGCGCGGCGGTCCACCTGCTCGATCTCCCAGGAAACCTGGAGCGCCGTGGCCGCGATGGCTGCGAGGAGGCGGAGGTTGCGCACCTCGCCCGAAGTGATCGCCTCCGGTGCCTCCGATTCCACCACGAGGGCGCCGAACGTCTCCGCCTCGCGAACCATCGGAACGATCGCGAGACACCCCACTTCCCGCCGTGCCTCACCGGCCCCGAACACGGGACGCCGGCGCACGAGGTGATAGGCGTCCTGCTTCAGCAGGTCCTCCCCCGTCCTGCACTGTGCCGGAACGAGCGCGTCGCCCGCGACTGCGAGCTGCTCCCGCACCGGGTGTCCGGGCGAGACCGCCTCGACGCAGCCGCCGTCGCTCGCCGCGTCCCACCGCACCAGCGCGACCCGGCTCCCCGACGTGATCTCGAGCGCCGCCTCGCAGATCGCCCGGCCGACCTCGGCGAGCTTCACGTTCGGCCGGATGCGCTCCGACGCACGGTGCAGCGCAACGGCGTGGTGCGACTGCTTGGCGTACTCGCGCCGGATCTCGAACAGCTCCGACAATAGCGCGGCGTGCTCGGCGTATCGCGCGACCCACTCCTTCGCCCGGTCCTGCGGAACCTCCAACCCCTGTGCCGCCGACACGCTCAGCACGCCATAGAGGCGCCCGCTGCGCTCGATCGGCGCCGCGACGAACCGTGCCGTCTGCTCGGGTGCGAAACAGTGGACGAGCCCGGACTCGGCGGACCACTTCACCAGCGGTGCCCATTCCTCGTAGCGGAAGTGTCGTGGGGCGTCCGCCTCCTCCGTGGACCAGGCGAGCGGGATCTGCGTGCCCCTGCCCTCGTTCAATCGCCACAGGATCGCTTCCTCGGCGCCAAGGGAGTCGCGTACGTCCCGGAGATACCGGTCCAACTCCGCCAGGTACGTGAGTCCCTCGGCGTGCTGCTGCACGAGTTGCGCGTCGCGTCGGAGGTCGGTGCCGATCGCCCGGCTGCCGTGCGGCGTCATGCGACGCTCGGCAAGGTAGCCTTCGACGCGGGCGAGCCGGCGCCGCGCCTCGATCCCGGTCGCGGCGATTCGCCGGCCGTACCAGAGCGGCGCGAGTCCGATGGCGACCGTCGTCGTCCCGGCGACCAGCAGGTGCGGTACGTCGACGGCGCTGAAGAGCGCGAGATCGGCGATGAGGAGCAGCAGGACTGCGGCGCCGGCGGCCATCGCGCCCCGCGTCAGTCCGGAACGCCACGCGATCCCGAGGACGATCGGTCCGGCGGCCAGCGCGGCCGGTGACGCGCTGCCTCCGGACGCGGCGGCGAGCACGAACAGCGGCGCGCCGATGAGCGCGAGCGCGAACGCGAGCCGGTGACGGAGGGCGATCGGCACGCCGGAGGTGAGCGCTCTGGCGCCGATCCCGTACGCGGCCAGCGCGGTGATCGCCGCGGCCCATGGCAGCCAGTCGGCACCGGTGGCGAGGCCACGGAGGAACGGGAGACTCGCGAGGGCCATGCACCACGCCGCGGGCACGGCCGCGCGGCGCCATCCATTGGGATGTGGCACTCGGGAATCCATCGACATTGCCCGCTCTGCCTGGAGTGGGTGAGAGTCCGCTCCGCTCCGAATCAGATGACGACCCGCGCCGATCAGGAGTGTGTGATGCGGGAGGCTGCGACGGCGGCGCCGAAGCCGTTGTCGATGTTGACGACGGTTATCCCGGAGGCGCAACTGTTGAGCATGGCAAGAAGTGCAGCGATGCCGCCGAAGCTCGCGCCGTAGCCGACGCTCGTCGGAACGGCGATGACGGGCGCGCTCACGAGTCCTCCGACCACCGAGGGGAGCGCACCATCCATCCCTGCCACCACGATCAACGCTGCGGCCTCGGTCAGCTCCTCGCGTCTGGCGAGCACACGATGGATGCCGGCCACGCCGACATCGGTGAGCCGCGTCACCGGATTCCCGAGCGCGCAGGCAGTGACCGCCGCTTCCTCGGCGACGGGAAGGTCGCTCGTGCCGGCGGTCACGATGCAGATCGTGCCGCGCCCCGCGGGCGGCGGCTCGCGGCCCGGCAGCAGCACGGTGCGACCGAGCACGTTCTGCTCGGCGCCGGCGAAGCGCGCCGTCAGCGCGGTCCGGACCTCGCCCTCCGCGCGCGTGACGAGGAATCCATCGCCGTGCTCGGCCAACCGTTCGGCGATGCCGATGATCTGCGCGAGCGACTTGCCGGGCGCGAAGATCACCTCGGGGTGGCCATGCCGGAGCGCGCGGTGATGATCGACACTCGCATACGACAGCGACTCCACCGGCTCGAACGCCAGCTGCGCGAGTGCGGCCTCGATGTCGAGCGTCCCCGCGGCGACCTGGTCGAGCAGGCCGCGGACGCGGTCGCGCCTCACGCGGTGGCCGGCTCGAGCTCCGGGTCGCACGACTCGGGCAGCCCGGCATCGGGCTCGGCGCGCGAGACATCGGCGAGCTGGTCGGCGCGAGCGAGATACGCGGCGAAGATTCCCTCGACTTCGCCGAACGTGTTCACGGCGTGCAGCTGCTTGCGCAGCTCGGCCGAGCCGGGTAGCCCCTTCACGTACCAGCCGAGGTGCTTGCGGAATTCGATGGCGGCGCCGCGAAGATCGGGCTCGTAAGCCTCCGCCATGCGTGCATGGTCGAGCGCGATGCGAAAGCGCTCCTCCACCGGCGGTGTGGGCGGTACGGGCGTACCCTCGAGCATCGCCCGCGTCTGGCGGAAGATCCACGGCTGGCCGAACGAGCCGCGCGCGATCATCACGCCGGCGCAGCTCGTCTCGCGATGCATGCGCACGGCATCCTCGGGCGTCTTGATGTCGCCGTTGCCGAGGACCGGAATGTCGAGCGCGTCGACGACGGCCGCGATCTCCTCCCAGCGCGCACGGCCGGTGTACATCTGGGTACGCGTGCGTGGGTGCAACGCCAGGGCGCGCGCTCCCGCGTCCTGACAGCGCAGCGCGATGGCGACCGGGTCGCGCCGGTCCTCGCTCCACCCGCTGCGGATCTTCACGGTGACGGGGAGATGCGTGCCCGAGGAGACGGCGCGGATGACGGTCTGCACGAGGTCGAGGTCCTTGAGACACCCCGACCCGCCGTTGCGGCGGACGACCTTCTTGACGGGGCAGCCGAAGTTGATGTCGATGAACTCGGGCTGGAACACGTCGGTGACGAGCGCCGCGGCCTCGCGCATCGCGTCAGGATCGGCGCCGAAGATCTGGACGCCGATGGGCCGCTCGTCCTCGCCGAAGCGCAGCTTGGCGATCGTGGCCTCGTTCTCGCGACGGATGCCTTCGGCCGAGAGGAACTCGGTCACGACCACATCCGCGCCGAACCGCCGGCAGAGCCGCCGGAAGGGCGACTCCGACACGCCGGCCATGGGCGCGAGATAGAGCGGGACGCGAGCGTCGAGTGGAAACGGGAAGGGCATGACCCCGAAAGATAGCGGGCGCGCCAAGTGCAAGCAACGACGCTATTTGACACCACTCCACGGGCTGCATAACTTCGCTTCTTGCTCCGCCGCCGCGCGTGCGCGGCTCACGACATTCCAGGGAATACCACCGCGATGGAACTACGC
>CAYLPM010000196.1:0-3750 GCA_964385525.1 uncultured Gemmatimonadaceae bacterium | reverse complement strand
GCCGCTGCGCGGCGACGCGGACGCTGGCTGCGCCAGCGTGCACGGAGTTGCGCCGTGTGGCGAGCGGGGCTCCTTGAACCTGTTCGGGATCGGGACCCATCACAGTCCTGAATGATTTTGGAAACGGCCCCGGGACGCACTGGCTTCTCGAGGTCGTTTCCAAAATCATTCCGAGCCCTTCCGCCCTCGCGACTCCGACCGGGCAGGCCTTGGCCGTGCTTCCCCCGGCCACACACGGCGTCCCGACCCCACACCGGAGCAACTCCGTGTACGCCCGCGTCAGCGGGCGTCCGCACCGCCGCGCAGCGGCGGCGCGCCCCTCCGCGCAGCGGCGACGGCCTCCGCGGTTCTTCCGCTGAGCGCCAGCGCTGCACCCGGATGCTGCGTAGCCTTGTCAGAGGTCGTCCGCGCCGCTCTGAGCTCCTTTCGCGTGACTCCCGTGCGCCGGGCGTCGGCACCACCCCGCATCAACCCTGGAGACGCTCAAACATGATCCGCCGTTCGATGCTGCTCGGCATTGCCGCCGCCATCGTAGCCATCGTTCCCGCCGACGCCCAGCGGCCGGGCGGCCGCCAGTCGTCCGGCCCGGAGTTTCCGACCGACAACGCCGTCATCCGCGCCATCTGGGCCGAGGGAATGGACAACTCCCAGGCGGCGAAGCTGGCGCAGACGCTCACCGACTCGATTGGCCCGCGGCTCACCGGCACGCCCGGGATGAAGCGCGCGAACGACTGGGCCGTCTCGATGTTCGAGACCTGGGGGATCCCGGCGCGCAACGAGCAGTACGGCACGTGGCGGGCCTGGCGTCGCGGCGTCACGCATTTCGACCTGATCGCGCCGCGCGTGCGCTCGCTCGAGGCCATGATGCTGGCCTGGAGCCCGGGGACACGCGGGGCCGTCGAAGGACGTGCGATGACGATCCCGAGCTTCGATTCGCCGGCAGCGTTCGAGCGATGGCTTCCGCAAGTGCGCGGCAACTTCGTCCTCGTGGCGGCGGCGCAACCCAGCTGCCGGCCGATGGAGAACTGGGAAGAGTTCGGTCTCCCCGAATCCGTCGAGCGGATCGAGGAGCAACGCGCCGAGGCGACGCGGGCGTACAACGAGCGTGTCGCGAGCACGGGGCTCGGCGCAGGCGGCAACACGCCGCAACAGCGCGCGGCGGCGGCACGCCGTGAGCTGATCGCGCGGCTCGACGCCGCCGGCGCGGCGGGTATCGTTCAGTCCAACTGGTCCAATGGCTGGGGCGTCAACAAGGTCTTCTCGGCGAGCACGGAGCGAGTGCCGACCGTCGACGTGAGCTGCGAGGACTACGGCCTGCTCTTCCGCCTCGCCGAGAACGGACAGGGCCCGCGGGTCCGGCTACAGGCCGATGCCGAGCTCCTCGGCGAGCAGCCGGTGTTCAACACGATCGCCGAAATCAAGGGAACGGAGAAGCCGAACGAATACATCGTGCTCTCAGCGCACTACGATTCCTGGGATGGCGGCTCCGGCGCGACGGACAACGCGACAGGGAGCGTCACGATGCTCGAGGCGGCGCGCATCCTGAAGCAGGTCTATCCCAACCCGAAGCGCACCATCGTGGTCGGGCTGTGGAGCGGGGAAGAGCAGGGGCTCAACGGCTCGCGCGCGTTCGCCGCGGATCATCCCGAGATCGTGCAGGGGCTCCAGGCGCTGTTCAATCAGGACAACGGCACCGGACGCGTGGTCAACATCTCCATGCAGGGGCTGATCGGTGCGGGCGAGTTCTTCGGCCGCTGGATGGCGCAACTCCCGACGAACATCTCGCGGCACATCAACCTGCGCATCCCGGGATCGCCCGGCGGCGGCGGGAGCGATTACGCGTCCTTCGTCTGCTACGGCGCACCGGCGTTCAGCCTCAGCTCCCTGGGCTGGGACTACGGGACGTACACCTGGCACACCAACCGCGACACGTACGACAAGATCGTGATCGATGACCTGAAGAACAACGCGGTGTTGACGGCAATGCTCACGTACCTCGCGTCGGAGGATCCAGAGACCGTGTCGCGCGACCGCCTCACGCTGGGAAGCTGGCCGGAGTGCCGGGAGGCGGCTCGAGCGACTCGCTGAGCATCGAGCCCCGCCGGTCGCGGCCACGAGGAAACCGGCCAGTCGGCCGAGCGTGCCGCCGCTCTGTCTCTCCCGAATAGTCTTGTCGCCGTCCGTCCACCGAACGGCGGGGTCATCGAACTCGACGGGTCGAGCTTGCGCCCTCCCAGGACTCGGCCCTAGATAGCAGTCGTACGCACTCGTGGGGGGCGCACCATGACCGTTCGCATCGCGGGGCACATCATCGTTCGGGCGCTCGCACGCTCGCGGTGGCTCCTTGGCGCGGCGCTGATCCTCGCTACGCTGCTCCTCCTCGGTTCGACGGCGCTCGGTGCGCAGGTGATCCGCGGGACGGTCGTGGACCGCGTCTCGCTCGGGACGGTCGACGGTGCGGGCGTGTGGTTGCTCGACGCGACCGGGAGACCGGTCGGCACCGGAGCGGTGAGTGACGACAGTGGACGCTTCGCGATCCAGCTTCCACGGGCGGGCAACTTCCGACTGCGTGTCGCGCGGATCGGCTACGGTCCGGAAACGACCGACGCCATCGCGGTGGAGGTTGGTCGGACCGTGCTGGTCCAGGTGTTCATGCAGCAGCGGCCCGTGTCGCTGGGGGCGGTTGAGATCACCGAACGGACGACGATGCGTGGCACGGGCGCGCTCGACGGGTTCGAGATGCGACGCCTGCGCGGGCTCGGCAAGTTCGTCACGCGCGCGGACATCGAGCAGATGGCGCCGGTGGTCTTCCTCGACATCATTGCGGGCATCCCGGGCGTCCGGATCCTGCACGTGTCGCAGGGCCGCCAGATCGTGCGGATGAATCGCTCGGCGCCCATGTTGCGCTCGAGCGCCCGACGAGTGGAAGCCAACGAGGCAATGGATGACGAGGGCATCGTCGCCGAGAACAATTGTCCGGTGATCTTTTTCCTCGACGGAGTTCGACTCAACAACAGTGGCGACGCGAGCCTCGACCGGGTGGAGGTGGTGTACCATCTTCCGGTAGAGCTGATCGAGGGGATCGAGATCTACCGCGGGGCCGCCGAGCTCCCGGCGGAGTTCGGCGGCTCGGATGCGCGATGCGGGGTCGTGGCCGTCTGGACGCGCCGAGGCCGGTGATTCGAGTCGCAACCCTCTCCATTCCACTGCGATGACCCGGCCGGACTTTGCACATCCCGGAGAATAGGGTATCGTGAGACAGCGGCCCCGAGCGCCACAGGTCGGAGACCGCCGGCCAAGGACGGCCGTTGCGCCACCTGTTTCGGGAACCGGAGCCTCGCATGCCGATCTTCACGACCGCCTCGTTTCGCGTTCGTCCCGAATCCCTCGATAAGTGCCAGCAGGCGGCCGCGCGGTTCGCGGAACGCATCAGGCTCGAGGAATCCGGCACGCGCGTCTACCTCTCGCTGCAGGACAACGCGGAACGCACGCGCTTCCTGCACGTCATGGTCTTCGACGATGAAGCCGCCGAGGAGCGCCACCGCCACTCGCCCGCGACGGCGGAATTCACGAAGCTGCTCTATCCGGAGCTGATGGGAGGTGTGGACTTCCACGACTACCACCTCGCGGGCGGCGTCGGCGCACCGACCGAGGCGAAGGAACAAGCGTCCAGATAGGAGGTCGGATGCCCGCCGTGTTCTTCCGTTGCACGCTCGTTTCGCCCGCCGCGCTCGTGCTGTTGGCCTGCGC
>CAYLPM010000195.1:0-5761 GCA_964385525.1 uncultured Gemmatimonadaceae bacterium | reverse complement strand
GTTCGTCGACGTGTTCGACTTCGACAAGGCGTTCGAGCGCGAGTACCCCTGGAACCGCGTGCAGCACGCCAGGCGCGCCTAGACGCGCAGGTGCATCCAATCCTCGGGTGAAGGGGAGGGGGAGGGCGAATGGCAGATCCCATCGAGTTCCCCGCCTGCCGGAAGTGCCGTGACGGCAGCATGCTGCCGCTGAGCGACTACGGCCGCGACGGCGCGCCGATCACGTACAAGGCATGGGTGTGCAGCAACCCGGAGTGCGGGTTCAACATCCGGATCGACAACGGCGAGCTGAGCTACGGCCGGACGGTCGGACCCTCGCACAAGTGATCGCGTCGGCGCGTGCGCGACGTACGACCCCCCCGGCGGCTCCGTGGAGCCGCCGTTTGCGTTGAGCCCCGCGGCGACGAGATGGCGATCGAGATCCTGACGGCCGCCGAGGCCGCGGCGCGCGACCGCGAGACGATCGATGCCGGCGTGCCCTCGCGCGCGCTGATGGAGCGCGCCGGCGCCGCGGCGGCGGCGGAGATCGCGCGGCGCTTCGGCGACCGACTCGGCACCGGCGCAGTGATCTTCGCCGGCGCCGGCAACAACGGAGGCGACGCCTGGGTGGTGGCTCGCGCGCTCGCCGCGGCGGGGATCGCGGTACGCGTCGAGGAGGTGGAGCCGGCGCGGACGGAGGATGCGCAGGCGGAGCGGGAGCTGGCCCTTCGCGCACTCGCAAAGCGCGCCGAGAGTGCCCCAACGGGTGAGGCGCCGGGATCCCTCGCTTCGCATGGGATGACGGAGCTTCCCGTCGAGAGCATGGCAATGCCGGTGGAAGCCGCGCGCGTCGTGATCGATGGCGTGCTGGGTACCGGCGCGCGCGGCGCACCCCGAGGCGCAGCCGCGGTCGCGATCGCCCGGATCGAGGAGCTCGGCGCTCGCGGCGCCACGGTCGTGGCGCTCGACGTGCCGAGCGGGCTCGATGCCTCGACCGGCGAGGCCGCGCACGCCGCGCGCGCGGAGCTGACGATCACGTTCGGCGCGCTGAAACGGGGTCATCTCATCGCGCGCGAACGGTGCGGGCGGATCGTCGTCGTCGACATCGGCCTCGTGCCACCGCCCGGCGCGAATCCCGGGCTCGTGGATGCGCGATGGGTGCGCGCGCGCGTGCCGACCATCGCGGCCGACGCGCACAAGGGTACGCGAAAGCGGCTCGCGATCGTCGGCGGCGCGATGGGGATGCTCGGCGCGTCCGTCCTCGCCGCCCGCGCGGCGATGCGGAGCGGCATCGGGATGGTGCGGCTCGTCGTGCCGCGCGAGAGCCTTCCTCACGTGCAAAGCGCGGCCCCCGACACCCTCGCCACCGCGTGGCCGGAGAGCGAGGCCGAGGTCGGCACCGCGATCGCCGACTGGGCGGATGCGCTGCTCATCGGCCCGGGACTCGGCCGCTCCGCGGAGACGCGCGCGCTCGTCGAGCGCGTCCTGCGCGGAACGCACGGCCCTGTCGTGCTCGACGCCGACGCATTGAATGCGTTCGAGGGCGACTGCGATGCCCTCGGCGTCCTGCTCGCGGATCGCGCGGCGCTGATCACGCCGCACCCGGCCGAGGCGGGGCGCCTCGCGGGTCTGCCGGTCGCGGAGGTGCTTGCGCGCCGGTTCGAGATCGGCGTGGAGCTGGCGGGCCGGGCTCGCACCGCCGTGCTGCTCAAGGGCGTGCCGACGGTGATCAGCGGAACGGAGGGCGACCGCGTGGTGAGCGCGACCGGGACTCCGGCGCTGGCGATGGCAGGGAGTGGTGATCTCCTAGCCGGGATCGCGGCGACGCTGTTCGCGCAGTGCGAGGACGCACTGGCCGCGGGCGCATGCGCGGCGTGGATCCACGGTCGCGCGGGAGAGCTGGCGACCGAGACTCGTGGTGAGGTGCGCGGCGTCGCGCTCGACGACGTGCTGGCTGCGCTGCCGCGCGCATGGGCGACCGACCCGCTGCCGTCGACGTATCCGGTACTCGCCGAGCTGCCCGCCGTCGGCGCCGGGCGCCGGAGCGCCAGGTGAGCGCCTTGCGAGCAGGCATGATGATGCCATTCGTCGCGATCGTGTGCACGATGGCGGTGGCGTGCGGGCCCGTGGCGGGCGGCGGCGGCGCCGGCGCGCCCGCACGTATCGATCACAGCGCGGACCGCGTCGTGATCTCCCGGTTCACCCACATCACCGGCGTCGCGCTCACGAACCGCTTCGCGTTCGTGTCCTCGGAATCGGGCGTCGCGACGTTCGACCGGCTGCTCCAGTCGTGGATGCCGCCGGTTAGCGAGCCGGAGCCCGGGCCGCCGCGTCGAGTGCTCGGGATCGCGGCGCATCCGCTGGACGATGCGGTGTGGATCATCGAGCCGGGTGGACTCGTGCGCTTCGAGCCGACGCTCGGCTGGTCGATGCGCACTACGATCGTCGGCACGATCGACGGTATCCTGTTCGACCGTCGCGATCCGCGCGGGGGCATCTTCGTCCGCTCGTTCGGCCGCTGGTTGCGGGTGTCCGCGACCGGGCTCGCCACTCCGATCGCGCCGACGGAGCTGCCGCCGCCGGACGATCGACTGACACCGACCACGATCGAGGAGCTCGCGCGGCGCCGGCCGGCGCTCGGCGGCTATGCGCGGCTGCTCACGCGCGATGCGCGCATGCGAAGCTGGGAGCCGAGCGCGGCCGACGAGGCGCCCGACGGTAGCGAGATCTGGCTCGGCACGTGGGGTCATGGCGTCTTCCGCGTCGATCCGGAATTCCTCCGATCGGTGCACGAGCCGTACGGGCTGCTCGAGCGTGGCGCGGGGGCGCTCGCACTCGCGACGGACGGCGTATGGATCGCGGGCACCGGTGATCCGCGCGCGAGTGCCACCGGACTCGTGTTCGCATCGACCGACCTGCGCGACTGGGCGTGGCAGACGCCCGGCGTCGCGAGCGGACTGGACGGCGCGATGCCGCACGCGATCGCCCTGCGCGGGCGGCGCGCGTGGGTGGCAACCGACCGCGGCGCAGTGCGACTCGAGCTGGATGGCGCGCCGCTCCCGCGTGCGCTGACCAGTGCCGGCGGCCTGCCGTCGGACGACGTGCTCTCGATGCTGCCGCGGCTCGATGGTCTCTGGATCGCCACTTCGCGCGGACTCGTCTTCGTGCGTGAACGCTGGGAGGATGCGCCGCTGCCGGGCGCGCCGGAGATCGTCGGCGCGCCCGTGCTGTCCGGAACTCCGGTGCGCGGTCTCGTCGGCGTCGGCGACACCCTGTGGATCGCGAGCGACGCCGGCCTGCTGCTGCTCGCGCCCGGCGAGGGGCGCGGGCCTTCACGCCCGGCGTCTTCCGTCGGCGAGCCACGCCTCGGGAGACCGATGCTCGCGATCGCGGCGAGCGACTCCGTGGTCGCGGTCGCGACGGAAAGCGAGGTGCTGCTGCTGAACGCGCGCACCGGCGTCATCATCCGAACACCCGCGGCCGCGAACGCACGAGCGGTCGGACGGCCACGGACGCTCGAGATCGACGCGCACTCTCTGTGGCTCGGCGGTGACCGCGGCGTGCTCGTGGTGGATCGCGTGTCCGGCGCGTCGCGCACGCTGTCCGTCCCCGGAAACCTCCCGGGGCGCGTCCGCGACATTGCGCTGGGCGAGCTGGTCGCATGGATCGCGACGGACGAAGGCGTGGTGCGACTGCGCCGTGCTGGTGGCGGAATGCCTCGATGAGCGCGCGCCGAGGAGGGGCCGAGGGCGACCACGGGCGCGAGAACACCGCGATGGGCCCGGGCGGCGAGTTCGACGCGATCCGCGCGCTGCTCGACCGTTGGGGGCCGCGCGCGCGGGGCATCGGTGATGATGCGGCGGTGCTCGACGTGCCGCGCGGCGAGCGTCTGGTCGTGACGACCGATGCCGCGATCGAGTACGTGCACTTTCAGCGCGAGTGGGCCACGCCCGGCGAGATCGGATGGCGAGCCGTTGCCGCGGCGGCGAGCGACATCGCGGCGATGGGCGCGAGTCCGCTCGGGATTCTCTTCGCGATCGCCGTTCCGGAGCCGTGGCGCGACGAGCTCGGCGCGCTCGGAGACGGACTCGGGGACGCGTGCGAGCAGTTCGGCATCCCGATCGTCGGCGGCAACCTCTCCGACGGCGGTGAGCTGTCGATCACCAGCACGGTGCTGGGCAGCGCGGTGGCGCCCGTGCCGAGGAGTGGCGCCCGTGTGGGCGACATCGTGTACGTCACCGGTCGGCTCGGCGGCCCGCGCGCGGCCCTCGAGGCCCTCCTCGCCGGTCGCGAGCCGGCCGCGGCCCATCGCGACCGCGCCCTTCGGCCGGTGCCCCGGCTCGCGGCGGGCCGTTGGCTGGCGGAGCACGGCGCGCGGGCGATGATCGACATCTCCGACGGCCTTTCGGCCGATCTGGCGCACCTGGCATTGGCGAGTGCCGCGCGAATCGTCGTGGAAGTCGATCGCGTGCCGCTCGTGCCGGGCGTGTCGGCGCTGGACGCGCTCCATAGCGGCGAGGAGTACGAGCTGGCGTGCGCGGTGCCGGCCGATGCGGCGATCGACGCCGAGGCCTTCGAGCGCGAGCTCGGGCTGCCGCTCACCAGGATCGGACGCGTGGAGGCGTCGGGCGACGGGGCGATCGTGCTGCTGCAGGATGGCGCGCGCGTTGCGCCGCCGGCCGGGCACGATCACTTTTCATCGTGATGCGGACACTTGCCGTCGCCCTGACCATCCTCGTGATGACGCCGATCTGCGGGATGGGCGTCATTCTCGCCGACCTGTTCGGGATCAAGCATCGCCGGGGCAGCTTTCACGATCGGATGGCGCGGCTGTGGGCGAGCTCGCTGTGCAAGGCGGCCGGTGTGAAGATCCGGCTGCACCACGCCGAGCGGATGGCCGGCGACGAGGCGCGGGTCTACGTCGGCAACCACGTGAGCTGGTACGATGTGTTCGCGATGGCATCGGTGATTCCGAGCTTCACGTTCATCGCGAAGGCGGAGCTGGAGAGGATTCCGTTCTTCGGGCGTGCCGCGCGCGCCGGCGGGATCGTCTTCATCGAGCGCGCGAACCGGAAGTCGGCGTTCGACTCGTACAAGGCGGCGGCGAAGCAGGTGGAGTGGGGACGCTCGGTGGTGATCTTCCCGGAGGGGACGCGCGGCTACACGTACGAGCTGCGTCCGTTCAAGAAGGGGCCGTTCGTCTTCGCGATCGCCGCCGGCGCGCCGATCGTGCCGTGCATCATCCACGGCGCGATGGACGTGCATCCCAAGGGACGCATCTGGATCCATTCGGGCACGGTGGACATCCACTTCCTGGAGCCGATCGAGACCACGGGCTACGAGTACGAGGAGCGCGCGGCCCTGATGGAGAAGACGTGGACGCGCATGGCCGAGGCGTTCCGCGAGCTGTACGGCGTCGAGACCCGGCACACCGCGATCGCGGTGGAGGTGGGGACGCCGGAGATCAAGACGAGCTTCCTGTGAGTCCCTTCATTTCTTTCGACCTCCGCTGACGCCCCATGTCAACCATTCTCGACATTCACGCCCGTGAGATCCTCGACAGCCGTGGCAATCCGACCGTCGAGTGCGACGTGACGCTCACGTCCGGCGCATCGGGGCGTGCGGCGGTGCCGAGCGGGGCGTCGACGGGCGAGCACGAAGCGCTGGAGCTCCGCGACGGGGATCCGTCGCGGTACCTGGGCAAGGGCGTGCGCAAGGCGGTGCAGGCGATCGACGACACGATCGGCCCGGCGCTGCACGGCATGATCGCGACCGACCAGAT
>CAYLPM010000194.1:0-12776 GCA_964385525.1 uncultured Gemmatimonadaceae bacterium | reverse complement strand
CAGACGGCACTGCGGGATGCCATCGGCAAGCACGATCTGGCGGAGCTCATCCAGTCGCGCAAGGAACTGGGGGCCGGACTTCAGGAGGCACTCGACCGCAAGATGCACAACTGGGGCATCCAGGTGCAGTCGGTGGAGATTCGCGACGTCATCATCCCGGAAGCGCTCGAGGAGGCGATGTCCCGACATGCGCAGGCCGAACGCGAGCGCCAGGCACGGATCATCCTCGGCACGGCCGAGACGGAGATCGCGTCGAAGTTCGTCGAGGCGGCGGAGCGCTACAGCGGCAATCCCGTCGCACTGAATCTGCGCGCCATGAACATGCTGTACGAGAGCATCGTCAAGCGTGGCTCGCTGATGGTGGTACCGTCTGGACTGGCGGACTCACTCAACCTGCCCGGGGTGCTCGGACTCGCGGGCGCCGCCGGGCTCGCGGAGGCGGCGAGTGCTTCAGCCCCCGCCGCCACCCCCGCCGCCGCGCCGCGCGAGCCACAGCACGGCGTCACGCCCGGGCAGGCGCACGCGGCCCCGTGGACGGGAGAGGCGATCCCGGCGGCGCCGCGAGAGCCGGTGTCCCCCTGACGGTCGCGAAGGCGGTCCTCGCCGTCGCCATCGTGGCGGCGACGGCCGCTGGATCCGTGGCAGCAATGGCCGCGGCATCCGGGACGGCGACGGCCGCGGCACCGGTGGCGGGACAGGACCGGCCGTTCCGTCATCCGGACCACCAGGCACTCGCGTGCCTGCAGTGCCATCCGACCGCGGCTGGACATCGGACGCCGTCCCTCTCCGGACGTTGTGCCTGACGTGCCACGTCGAGCAGCGGGAGCATCATCCCGGCAGAAGTTGTCAGACCTGTCACCAGATCCCCGAGTTGCACGCGCGGTAGCGGCTGCCCTCGCGAGAACACCGACGGACGGCATGCAGATCCGGCCGAGTGAGGCGCGTGAGCTCGTGTCAGTCGGCGACGGAAGCGCGAATCAGTCGACGCCGGGCAGCGCGAATCAGTCGACGCCGGGCAGCGCGAATCAGTCGACGCCGGGCAGCGCCAATCAGTCGGCGCCGGACAGCGCCAATCGGTCGGCGACGGGAAGCGCGAAGTGGAACGCCGTCCCCACACCGACGGTGCTCTCGACCCAGATCTCACCGCCGTGGGCAGCGATGATGCCGCGCGCGATGGCGAGCCCGAGGCCGGCGCCAGCGCGAGAGGCCCGGTTCGCCTGCCAGAAGCGGTCAAACACGTGCGGAAGGTATTCGGCTGGAATGCCACTGCCGGTGTCCTCGACGGAAAACCTCACGTCGAGCTGCTGCGTCGGACGGGACACGCCGATGGTGATGCTCCCCCCGGCGTTCGTGAACTTGAGCGAGTTGTCCACGAGGTTCGACAGCACCTGCACCAGCCGGTCGTGGTCGCCGAGCACGGTCGGTGTATCCGGCGCGATCTCGGCCAGCAGGGCGATGCCCTTCTCGCGTGCCTGGGACCCGAAGAGCTCCAGCATCTCCTCGATCAACGGACCGACGTGGACCGGTTTCCGCTGGAGCGTGAATGCGCCCGACTCGATGCGCGTGACGTCCAGCAGGTCGGCGATCAGGCGGTTCATCTCCTTCGTCGTGCGCCGGATGACCTGCAACTGGTGGGCACGCTCGTCTTCGCTCAACGGGATTTCGAGCATCAGGCCGGTACCCATCGAGATGGTGTGCAGCGGGCTGCGCAGATCGTGCGCGACCACGCCGAGCACCTCGTCACGCAGCTTGATCGCGCGCTCCGCTTCGGCGCGAGCGCTGCGCTCCCGGGCGAGCAGCCGCTCCCTTTCGAGCTCCGCCTCCTTCAAGCGGCTGATGTCGAGGCAGACGGCGACGCCCCGGTCGTTGTGCGCATCGAGCACCGCGCTCCCCACGAGCACCGGAATACGGCGTCCGTCCCTGGCGCGGAACTCCTTCTCCCACAGCGTGACGACGCCGCGCGCCGCGAGCTCGGCGTCCTTCGCGCGGCCCACCGCATCCCACTCCGGCGGCGTGAGCGTTCGCCAATCGAGGACGCCGGCATGCACGTCCTCCTGCGACCAGCCGAGCATTCGGCAGAATTCGTCGTTGGCCTCCGTGATCGCGCCCGCCTGCGTCCAGTAGAAGATCCCGATCAGTCCCGACTCGGCGATGCGGCGCAGCTTGGCTTCACTCGCGCGCAGCGCGCGCTCGGCGTCGAGCCGTTCCGTGATGTCGGTGTTCGTGCCGAACCAGCCGATGATCGCGCCGGCCGCGTCGCGAATCGGCAACGCTCGCGAGAGGAACCAGCGATACTGGCCGCTCCTGCCGCGCAGCGGAAAGGTGTCCTCCCACGGCTCTCCCGTCTCGAAGCATTGTCGGATGCGCTCGACGACGTGCTGCACGTGATCGGGGTGGTGGAGCCGCTGCCATCCCCATCCCTGCACCTCCTCGAGCGTGGTGCCGGTGTAGTCGTACCACCGCTGATTGTACCAGTAGATCCAGCCGTGCGCGTCCGTCATCCAGGCGAGCTGCGGGATCGCATTGGCAAGCGTGCGAAACCGCTCCTCCTGCGCCCGGAGCTCGTCCTCCGCGCGCCGGCGCTCCGTGACGTCCGTGCACGCGCCGGCCAGGTACACTGGAGCGCCGTCGGCACCCTTCGACGTTCGGCCCCGCTGGCGCAACCAGTGCACCGATCCGTCCGGCCACACCACGCGGAACTCTTCGTCGAACTCCACATCCTCGGTGGCGCAGAGCCACCACGCCTCCAGCATTCGCCGCCGGTCATCCGGGTGCACCCGCGCCAGGAGGGCATCCTCCGAGCCCGCTGACGGCTCGAGCCCGAACAGGGACGCGAGGTTGTCATCCCATTCCAGCGCCCTCGTACGGGCGTCCCAGCGAAACGTCCCCGTCCCCGACGCGTCGAGCGCGAGGCGCAGGCGCTCCGCCGCCTCACGCCGGGCGGCGTCGCTCGTTCGGCGATCCGAGATGTCGTCGGCGACCACCAGGAAGAAGTCGATGTCGTCGCTCCCGAGGCGCACGGCCGACACGGTGAGCCGCACCCAGACCACGGACCCGTCGCGGCGCCGGAAGCGCTGCTCGTCGTGGTAGCTCGAGGTGGCATTCGAGGCGAGCCACTCGACCAGCGCGACGTTGCTCGGAACGTCCTCGGGAACGGTGAACTCCGGCAGCGTGCGCTCGCGCAACTCATCACGCGAGTAGCCGAGGATGGTGGATAGCCGGTCGTTGACGAAGAGGAACCGGCCGTGGCGGTCGAGGTGCGCGAAGCCGACCGGGGCACGGTCGATGGTAGCGAACAGCGCGGGCAGGTCGCTGTGTGGGCCCGCTGTCTCTGCCGGGAACCGGTGCCCGGGCGATGGGACATCACGCGTAGTGCCCGCCTGGCGCGGAAGCTCCATTAATCGTCCCCCCCGCCTTGGGACACGCCGCTTCGCGCATCAGCCACGTGACTCGCGGCGATGCCGTGCCGGCTTCGGCCCTCGCGTACCGGCGCGTCGATGTCTGCATATCGACGAGCGTGTCGCCTGACCGCCTGCGCACTAGAATGTCGGATGCTGGCGATGTCCGCAGTCGGCGAATCCCCGGCAAGACGCCCGGAGAGTGCCCGAGGTCGGCACACGAGCGAGCCCAGCGATTGCACACTCGGCGACGCCGCTCCGCGTGGCAACGCCGCTCCCGCGTGGCAACGCCGCACCCACGTGGCAACGCCGCACCCACGTCCAGCACTCCGGTGCCTCCTCAGGGCGGCGCGAGCGGGTCGGCGAGGTGACACGCCCGGCAGATCTGCGGATTGGCTCGCTGCGCGCGCCGTGCGTCGAAGCCTGGACCGTGGGGGTTGACACGAAACGAGCCCAGTTGCGAATGGCACTGCATGCAGTCGCGTTGCGTGTGGCAGCTGGTGCATGACTCGAGCGTCTGGCGCGCCGCCTGGCCGTGCCGTAGCAACCAGACGGGTTCGGCGTCGTGATACCCCGGTCCCAGCCGCCCGACGCTGCCTCGACCGGCACTCTGGTGACAGTCGCGGCAGAAGAGCTGCACGCTGTGGCAGTTCGAGCAGTCGATCCGGCGTCCGTAGGCTTCCGCGGAATGGCGCAGCACGTAGTTGGGCGGATGAAAACCCCGGCTGGTGCGCCGCGGCGAGGAGGCGGGCGGAGCGGGCGGCGGCGTGTCGCTCGCGGCGATGAGATGGACCGGCGTCAGCCGGAGATCCTGCCACCGGCCGGGCTCCGCTGCTCCATGGAGCACCAGTGCTGCACGCTGTCCCGGCACCGCATCCTGCACCGGCACCGCATCCTGCATCGGCACCGCATCCTGCGTCCGCGCACTGCCGGGCTCGTGGCACGCGCCGCAGAAGCGCACGCGCTCGTGGCAGGTGGCGCACGATTGTGGACGCGCGGTCGCGATCGAGCCATGCCCGGTGACGAAGAACGGCGACGCGTGTGAGGCCGGCATCCGGCGCGACACGACGACACCGGGCGCCGACGCATCTCGTCCCGAGGGCAGGGACGCCACCGCCGCCGGCGCCGATGTTTCGTGGCAGGTCACGCAACTCTCGCGCGTGTGACAGGTGCCGCATGAGGTCCGGCTCGCGCTCGCCCCGTGGCGCAGCTCCCACTCCGGATCGCGATGCGAGTCCGGAAGCGAGTAGCGGGCCGCGATCCTCGGGAGAATCATCCTCCCCCCGGCGACAGGAACGCGCTCCACGGGCGAGCCGGCGGCGATGGCGACGTGACACCCGAGGCACTGCTCGCGCGCATGGCACGTCGCGCACGTCGCCGGAGTGGCGGCGGCGAGCTCACCGTGAAGGGAGGAGAGGAATTCGTCGCGTCGATGCGTCGACGGCACGGGCAGCACGGCGAGCCGCGCCGATGGCAGGCTGGTCTCGACGAGGGGCACGTGGCACACCGCGCAGCTCGCATCCACGAAGTGCTCGGTGGCCGCGTGACTGTGGCAATCGAAGCAGCGGTCCGGGAGCGGTGGCTGGACCTGCATGCGAGGGGCGCCGCGCTCCGTGTGGCATGTCACACAGTCCAGCTTCGCCGTGTCCGCGGCAGCGACGAGGGCGGAATGCCGGGGGTGCGCGAAACGAAGGTTCGAAGGCTCGCGCGAGGGCGAGTTCCATTCGACGGCGGCCGCGACCTGCCCGTCGTGACACGCGCCGCACGCTGCGGGCTCCGGGTAGTACGCGCGAAGGTCACCGGACGGGATCCCCGCATGGCACCCGACGCAGAGCGGGAAGAGCCCCGCGTGCGCCTCGTGGGGAAAGGTGTCCCTGTAGGTCGATGCCACCAGCAGCGTCCCGGCGATCAGCACGCCGACGGCCGCGAGCATCGGTCCCGCGCGCCACACCGGGGTCATCGATCGTCCTCCCGCTGCAGCCCGGGGTCTCCGCCGACATCGAAGCGAAGGGACACCCAGCCACGACGCTGCGTCCAGTCGACGCTGCCAGGACGATCGTGCTGCCCCTGGTGATAGAGCTCGAGCCCCGTCGCCACGCTCACCGTGCTCGACGCCTGCACACTGGCGCCGACTCCTCCGCCGACGACCGTCGCCGCGCCAGCGCGAAACTCCTCCACCTGCTCGAGCAGCAGGGCGTGGAGCGACAGATCGAGACGAGGCCGAGGGCGCCATTGCACGGCCGCATCGCCGCCGAACGTGAAGGCACCTACCGGGCCCTCCATTCGCAGTGCGCCATCGACCGTCAGGTCCCCCGACATGCGCCACGTTCCGCCCGCGCCCAGCCGGAGCGCCTCATCGGAGAGCGGATCGAGGAACGTCTGCGTCTCATGCGGCGCGTAGCGGCGGTACGCGGCCGATCCCCACAGCGCCAGCCGTGGTCGCGGGTTCCAGCTCGTGCGCAGCTCGGCCTCGTGGTGCGCGACGGGGCTGAACAGTCCCCAGATCGTCCAGTACTCGAAGAACGGCAGGTGGCGGCGAACCGCAGCCTCCACGCGAATGGTCGATCGGGGCACCGCGTACTGCACCTCCAGGTGCGCCTTGCCAATCCGGCCGAGCCCTGCGTCGTATTCCGCGGAGCCGGCCACCAGGACCGGCCGGATCGCGCCCGTCCGCCCGACGAGCAGCGCGCGCTCCGACAGCAGTCCGCCGCGATCGTCCCAGATCTCCCCCTGGTAACGGAGCTCCAGCATGCTCCCCGCCGCCGATTCGTACGCGACCTCGCCTCCGAGGAGATAGGCTTCGCGATCATTGATGAATTCCTCCTCATCGACGCCGCGGAACGCGCGCGCCAGCGGCTGCTGGACGGAACGGGCGAGACTGCGGCCGCCGTAGATCTGCGCGCGTATGGAGCGCGACGGCTCCACCATCACGTCCACACCATCGAAGCCGGCGAAGCCGAGTCCTGAGAGCTCGCGCTGGCGCCCCGCGCGAACGCGAACGATTCCGCGCGCGAGCTCCGCGTACGCGAGGATCGCCTCGACGGACTCGTCGCTGTAGGGAAGCCGGAGCTCGCCTTCCAGGTGTGTGCGCGCCCGCAGCTGGACGGTCGCGCTCAGTCCCTCGACGCCGAGCCCCCAGAACGTGGCATCCGCGTCGTGGGTCGCGAGGAGCGCGTGCTGGACGGCTCCCATGCCGAATACGACGCACGTCGTTCCCTCGCACGCCGCCGGGCGCCCCTCGTACAGAAAGCTGCCGTCGGGGAGCACCGTCACGTCCGCGACCGGCACGGTGTCCTGCGAAAGCGGCCGCAGCTCGAGGTACCGCACCGTCGAGGAGACCGACCCGCGCATTCCCTGCGCGGCCACAATGCCGGGTGCCAGCGACGCCATCGACGTCAGCAACGCGACGACGAGGACATCCCGGACGAGGCGCACTCCCCGCACGACTCCCGCCGCACCGGTCACCGAGCGAGACGCGGCCGGCTCCGCGTCACCACCGTCCGGTGTCGTATGCCGGCTCCACGGGCGAAGGAGACGACCTGCACCTCACCGGACGATGTCCAGCTCGGGACTGAGATTGAGCCCCGGCGGCGGCGTGATCCCGTAATCCGTCTCCATCTGGCGGATCGAGCCACGGAGCAGCGCCTCGATGAGCCACGGATTGTGGATCTCGGAGCCCGGGAACTGGGCGAGCTCGCGATTGAAGCGTGCGCCTTCGGCGGTCGTGTACCGCGTGTCGTCGTCGTCGTACTCTGTAGCCGGCACGTCCGCCTCCATCGCCTCCAGCCCGGCGATGAGCGGCGCGAGACGCTCGTCCCTGACGAACACCATCAGGTTGCGGGCAATGCTCTCCTCGCCGTGGCAGTCGACGCAGGCGCGGAAGCTCCGTTCCTCGATCGTGCAATCCCTCAACCCGGTCGGGATCCCTCCGGCATCGACGCACGGAATGGCCTCGAAGGTGTGACCAGTCGAGCGGAACACGAACTCGCCAGTGAGCTCGTCGGTCTTCTCCCAGCTGTTCACGTGGCACCCTGCGCATAGTCGCGGATTGCGCTCGCTCCCGTGGGTAGCCACCAGCCCGCCCGGACGGATCGTCATGTTGGGCGGCCACCATCCGGCGAAGCCGAGCAACAGCGGACCCTCCGGCGAGTGCGGCCCACGGAACGTCGTGGGATCGGGCGTGCCGCGCTTGTGGTGGCACTGCATGCACAGGTTTTCCTCCTCGCTCGCCACATCGACCGGGAGGCGCAGCTGCGCGGGATTCGTGGCATCGTGCGGATCGTGACAGACGCCGCACGTGACGGGAAGGAGCTGGGCGGTCGAGTCCTTCTCCAGGTACTGGGACTGCACCCCCCACTGCTTCAGGATGTCCTGGGCACGGTGACAGGATGAGCAGGACGGATTTGTCGCACGCGACGCCACCACCCGGGCGTGGCCCGAGCTCGCCCACTGCTCTACGAACGGCTGATGCGCACCGGAGTGGCACTCGCCGCACCCGACCTCGAGTTCGACGCCGGCGGCGAGCGGAGCGAGCGGCCAGTTGTTGCGCTGCGGCGAGCGCACGTGCTGGAGTCCCGGGCCGTGGCAGCTCTCGCACTGGACGTCGTGATAGCGGGCATCCGAGTGTCCGAGGTAGCCTCCGGCGTCGCCTTCGACGACGTTGCCCCGCGAGCTCGTTGTGTGGCACGACTGGCACAGCTCCAGCGCCTGCTGCGCTGGGGTCAGCGTCGCCCAGGCGTCTGAGTGCTTCGTCTCTTGCCAGCGGTTCTGCCGGCTGACGTGGCACTGGCCGCAGACCGTCTGCTTCTGGGACTCGTCCAGATAGCCGAGAAAGCCGCCGGCGCTCGCCAGCGGCTCATCGAAGAGCGGCCGGTCACGGTAGACGATGTCCTTGCACGCGCCCAGCGAGACTACCAGGCCAATCAGGACGAGCACGCGGGTCGGTCGGAGGGCGCGGTTGTGCATCGTGGTTGCCGATTGAGGACTGCTCACGTCGTTGACGGATGCCGCCGATTCGAAACGCATGGGCGCGGCCCGAACGTCGCGGGAGTGCCCGAACCGATACGGCATGACTCGGTCCATGGCTGCGGACGGAAGCGCCCGGGAGTCAATTCCTCCCTTTCCGGACCCACGCGCAATGGAGAAACACCCGACATGCCGGGAGTTCGCCTCCGGATACGCCGATCCGCGTCGCTCGAGACTGACGACGCACCACCACGGACTGCGCACGACCTGCCCCTCCCGCTCACGGCAGCCGGAGCGCCACCAGCGAGCCGGCGATCTGCGTGCCGCCGACGGGCATGACGATGTACTGCTTGCCGTCGTGCAGGTACGTCATCGGCGCGCTGTTCGTCGGCGCGGGGAGCGGCACCGTCGCCAGCTCCTTGCCCGTCCGCTTGTCCACCGCGTGGAAGAGCGGATCGCCGCCACGCCCTTCGCCGTACATCAGCAGCGTCTTCGTCACCAGCGTCGTCGCGTGCGCCTGTTTGCCGGTGTTCGGCAGCGTCACGCCCCGAAGCGCCTCGTGGTTCCTGATCCGGTCGGGCGTGTCGCCGTTCGGGATCCACCACAGGTGCTCGCCGGTGTTGAGATCGATCGCCGTGATGCGACCGTACGGCGGCTTCAACAGCGGCAGTCCCTGCGGACCGCCGACGCCGCCGGGTCCGTTCGTCACCCAGTCCATGTCGGCGGCCGCGTTGCGCTCCTTTCCCGGCATCAGTTGCGGCGCACTGCACGCCTTGGTCGAAGCGACGTACAGGATCCCGGTCTCGGGATCCACGCTCGAACCGCCGGGAATGTTCGCGCCGCCGTTGGCGCCGGGGCAGTGGATCGACGCCGTCGTTCCGTCGGGCGCATTGCGACGCGATGGCGGATTGAACAGCGGCCCGAGACGAAACCTCTCGACGATCTCCACGGCCTCGGCACGGAGCTGCGGCGTGTAGTCGATGAGGTCATCGACCGTCAGGCCCTGCATCTCGAACGGCGCCGGCCGGGTGACGAACGGCTGCGTCGGCGCGAGCTGCTCGCCGGGCACGTCGGACCGCGGGACTGGCCGCTCCTCGATCGGCCACACGGGCTGCCCGGTCGTCCGGTCGAAGACGTAGACCCATCCCTGCTTCGTCACCTGCGCGACGGCGGGAACGCGACGTCCGCCGACGGTGATGTCCACGAGCTGCGGCGCGTGCGGAATGTCGTAGTTCCACACGTCGTGGTGCACGAACTGAAAGTGCCACACGCGGCGCCCCGTCCTCGCATCGAGGGCGATGAGGCTCGTGCCGAACAACCCGTTCCCGAGACGATGACCGCCGTAGTAATCGTTGGACGGAGGATCCGTCGGGATGTAGACGATTCCGCGCTCGAGATCGGCCGAGAGCGGCGCCCACGCCGACACGTTGCCGTTCTCGCTCCACTGGTCCGACCGCCAGGTGTCGTGCCCGAACTCGCCGGGACGCGGAATGACGTTGAACTTCCAGAGGTGCCGCCCCGTGCGTCCATCGTAGGCGAGAATGTGCCCGGGGACTTTCTCCTTCCGGTACTGGTAGTAGCCCTGCTCGTGCGAGTTGCCGACCACCACCACGCCGTTCACGACGATCGGCGGCGAGGAGTTCGTGATGTAGCCGAGATCGCGCGAGAGTCCGTTGTCGCCGTCGTACGGATAGCCGAGATCGGCGAGCAGATCGACGATGCCGCCGGTGCCGAACGACTCGATCGGCCGTCCCGTCCCGGCGTCGAGCGCGATGAGGTAGAAGCCCGGGTCGATGACGTAGATGCGGCCGCGTCCGTCCACCACGTCGTAGGCCACGCCCTTGCCGTAATTCTGGCGCATCGACTGCTCCCACCGTGGCGTATGGCGCATGCGCCACGTCCACAGCGTCTCGCCGGTCGCCGGATCGATCGCGACGACGGTGCGCCGCGCGCCGGCTACGCTGAAGAGCTTTCCTTCCGCGTAGATAGGCGTCGCGCGCAGAATGTTGTCTGCCGACGGGCCGTAGTTGTCCCCCCGCCAGATCCAGGCGACCTCGAGGTTTTCGAAGTTCTCGGCGTTCACCTGATCGAGCGGCGAATAGCGCGTGCTGGCGGCGTCGCCGCCCCAGTGGCTCCAGGCCGCGGGGTCGTCGGAGCGGGCACTCGATGCGCGATTCGTCGCGGCAGAACCGCCCTGCGCGATCGCCGATGACGCGGAGAACAGGAGCGTGGTCAGCGCGAGAGCTGCTGCCGCGATCCGGGGACGGGTGGCCGGCGGGTGGAGGTCGATACTCATCATCGTCCTTTCATCGTGGTAGTGAGATCCGTCGACGACGGCCCGTCAGTCGATCGCGAAGCAGTAGAACAGCCCGTTTCCGCCGCTCGACTGCAGGTTCTGCTGGCTGCATCCTCTCGAAGCGTGCGCGGCGTTCCACGAAGTCGGATTCTGTCCACCGCCCTGGCGGTCGTGATGGCCGACCATCGCGCTCCCTTCGCCGCTGCTCGTCCAGTTGCCGCACGTCGTATCGGTGTCGCCCGTCGCCACGGTACCGTCCTCCCGCGAGCCGGTGAGGATGTCGTGCCGGTTGGGGGAGTCGCCGCGGCCGTTCACCATCTGACCACGTTCGTCGACCGATGCGTCCTTCGAGAGATTCGCCGTCGACCCGTGAAGCTCCGCGACGGTGCTGGCGATGAGCACGCCCCGGGCGTTGTACCACGGCCCCGAGCCGATCCGGTCGCGCGCGTTCACGGCCGGCTGACCTGCCGCCGTGCTCGCGCTCAGGTACGCGCGCCACGTCCGGCCGCCGGCACCAACGCGTTCGGCGAGCGTCTGACAGTGGCGGTCCGCACCGTCGAGTCCGCCGAGGGCCGCGCCGTTGCCCGGGCCCTCGCTCGTGATGAAGAAGCTCATCTGCGGTGTCTGCGGATCCGGAGTCGAGCTGGCGCAGGCGAGGGTGGCGGCAAGCACGAGTGTGAGCGTCCTCATCATCGCGAACATCCTCGTCGTGAAGTGATCAATGATCTCGGCGGCAGCTCGTCACCCTCCGGTTCCGGTGGCCGCACGCGTGACCGGCATGATCGCCTTGAACGCCGTCATGAACCGCTGCATCTCCTCCGCCGTACCAATGGAGACGCGCAGATGCTCGGTCATCGGCGGGAACGGGCGCCCAACCGCGACTCCTTTCTCGCGGAACTCCTGGATGACCGGCTGCACCGGGCGCTTGAGGTGCACCATGAAGAAGTTGCACTCCGATGGCACGCAGGGGTAACCCATGCCCTGCAGCTCGCCGACCGTCTTCTTGCGCAGCTCGAGCGTGACGCGGCGCACCCGCGCCTCGCTGGCGGTGTCGCGCAGCGCGGCGGCCCCGCCCCACTTCACCAGCGCGTTGATGCTCCCGGTGCTCCACGGCCGCATGCGCTGGAGCATCTCGCGCGGCGCGATCGCGTAGCCGAGCCGCAGCCCCGCCATGCCGTAGATCTTCGAGAACGTGCGAGCGATGATGACCTGGCGCCCCTCGAGCACGTACGGCACCGACGTCGCGTAGGCCGGATCCTCGACGTAGTGATGATACGCCTCGTCGATCAGCACCGGCACATCCTCGGGAATGCCATCGAGCAGCTGCTTCACTTCCTGCTTCGTCACAATGCGTCCCGTGGGATTGTTGGGATTGCACAGATAGACGAAGCCGACCTCGCGATAGTTCTTCTTCACCGTGTCGATCATCGCCGGAACGTCCTGCCGGTAGTCGTCGAGCAGCGGCAGGCGGATCGCGTCGGCCTTGATTCCGCTCGCGTGCGAGTACACGGAGGAGAACGTCGGTTCCACGCCGACGATCTTCCTGCCACCGAGGAGGTACGCGACACCGACCAGGTTGAGGATCTCGCCCGAGCCGGCCCCGAGCAGGACGTTCTGCCGGTCCACGCCGTGATGGGCCGCGATCGCCTCCGTGATGTCTCCGTCCGGATAGCCGTAACGCTGCGAATACTTGAAGGCGTGCGTCATCGCCTCCATGACCGCCTCGGACGGGCCGTACGGATTCTCGTTGAACGCCAGCTTCGCGAGCGCGTCGTACTCATCGTTCAGCGGCTCGCCTGCGGCGGCCGAACGCGTGCCTGCGCGTGCCGCCTGTGCCCAGAGCTCCGTGCCTGGGCTCAGCGTCAGGTACCCCAGTGCACCGGCGACTCCACCCACGAACCTGCGGCGCGAAACGGGCTGTTTCTCGGACATGGCGAACCTCCGTGCGGTGATACCTGCCCACGGGCAGGTCGGCGGGCCCTCTGGCGAGACGTTACAGTCCCGGGACGCTCTCGGCAACACGAGGCGCAGCCGTGCCCGTGTCGAGGTCGGACCGCGGGTGCGCAAACGCGCATCCGGAAGAGCCACGGGTGCGCCGCCGCTACTTGTCAGAACGG
>CAYLPM010000193.1:0-12384 GCA_964385525.1 uncultured Gemmatimonadaceae bacterium | reverse complement strand
CATTCGGATTCTCTGGCAATCGGAGGCTCCCGAGCCGGCCGCACCGACGGACCCCGCTCCCTCATGACGCCGGATCCACCCCGCCCGACAGAGCCGGACGCCGGCTCGACGCGTGATTTCAGCCTCGAGGCGGACAGCGATGTCCGCCTCGATTCGCTGGTGGCCAGTCGACTCGATCGCTCCCGCACCCAGGCCGCCACCCTGATCGCACAGGGGCGGGTGAGCGTCGACGGGAGGCTCGAGAAGGCCTCCTACCGGCCGCGTGCCGGCGAGCGCGTCGTCGTCACGCTGCCACCGCCCGAGCCCCGGCGCGAGATCCTCGGCGAGCGCATCCCCCTGGTAGTGGCCTACGAGGACGATGACCTGGTCGTCATAGACAAGCTGGCCGGGATGGTCGTGCACCCGGCGCCCGGAAACTGGTCGGGGACCCTCGTGAACGCTCTGCTCGGCCGTGGGGGAGAGGTTCTGCCGTCGTCGAGCGCGGAAGGTGAGGAGCGGGCCGGGATCGTCCACCGGCTGGACAAGGACACCTCGGGGCTGCTGATCGTGGCCAAGACCGACCGCGCGCACCGGATCCTCTCGCGGGCGATCGCCGAGCGACGGGTGTCGCGCCGCTATGCCGTCCTCACCTGGGGGCACGTGGATGGCGACCGCGTCACGGTCGAGAAACCGATCGGGCGCGACCCGCGAGACCGGAAGCGGATGGCGATCGTCAGTACTGGGCGACCCGCGCGAACGGACTTCGTCCGGCTGGCGCGGTTCGACGCGGTGGATCTGCTGCGGGCGCACCTGCACACCGGGCGCACACATCAGATTCGCGTGCACCTGGCTTCGATCGGGCACCCTGTCGTGGGCGATGACACCTACGGCGGCGGGGGCGGTCGGCGACTCGTGGCGCTGCCGCCGCGGCGACACTTCCTGCACGCCGCCTGGCTGATCTTCCAGCATCCGACGAGCGGTGAACGGATCGAGCTGCGCTCCCCTCTCCCGGAGGATCTGGCGCGCTCGATCGTCGCCGTCGCCGGGTGGGAGGATCCGGCCGACCACCCCGATCCGCTCGACGAGCTTGGCTTCTTCCGCCTCGACGGCTGACCCCGCCCCCACCCGGAACCCCGCCGGTGCGCCGCACGCGCCCGGCGAGCGAATCCTGCTGTTCTCGGTCGGCGAGCGCCTCTTCGGATGTCCCGTGGACGTGGTGCGCGAGATCGTCCCCTCCCGCCGCACGACGCGCCTGCCGGGAGCGCCGGAGTACGTGCGCGGGCTGATGAACCTTCGCGGCTCCATCCTGACGATCATCGATCTCGGGCTTCGTCTCGGCGAGTCGGAACCGGCCCGCGCCGACGGGTCGACCGTGCTCGTCGAGCATCGCCAGCGGCTGATGGGGTTCGCCGTGGACGAGGTCATGGACGTGCAGGCGCTGGCTACGGACCAGCTGGAAGCGCCCACCGCGCCAGGCGTCGTCGAGAAGAACGCCGGCGTCGTGCGCGGCCTCGGTCACCTAGGCGATGGGCGCGTCGTCATTCTGCTGGACATTCTTTCAGTGGTAGGGCAGGTCTTGCGCTAAGGGGGAGCCTTGAGTCAAACCGTCCTGATCTGCGACGACGCGATCTTCATGCGCACCATGGTGGGCGACATCCTGCAGCAAGCGGGATTCGAGATCGTCGGCGAAGCGGAGACCGGCCTGCAAGCCGTGGAGAAGTACCAGCAGCTGCGTCCGGATCTCGTCACGATGGACATCGTGATGCCGGACATGGGCGGCATCGATGCCGTTCGCGAGATCACCAAGATGGATCCCAACGCGAAGATCCTGATGTGCAGCGCGATGGGGCAGCAGGCGCTGGTGGTCGAGGCGATCCAGGCCGGCGCGAAGGACTTCGTGGTGAAGCCGTTCCAGCCGAGTCGTGTGCTCGAGGCGGTGCAGCGGGTCCTCGGGTAATCGATCCCGATGGACCTGTCCCGTTACGCCGAACTCTTCCTCACCGAGAGCCGCGAGCACCTCTCGGCGATCAACCACGCCCTGCTCGAGCTCGAGCGGACGGGGGGGAGCGCCGACGCGGTCGCGGCCATCTTCCGCGCCGTGCACACGGTGAAGGGAATGAGCGCCACCATGGGGTACACCGCGGTGGCGGAGCTCTCGCACGAGCTGGAGGGGTTGCTCGACGGCGTCCGGCGCGAGGAGCGGACGATCACGGCCGAGATGATGGATGCGCTCTTCCTCGCCGCCGACACCCTGGAGCGGGCGATCGAGGGCTCGGTCGAGGACACGCTCGACGACGTGGACGTTGCCGCCGCGCTGACGCGGCTGCGCGCGCTGGGGGCGGGCGACGCGGAGCCGTCGCCGGCCAAGCGTGGGAAATCTCGACGCGGGCGTGGTGCGCCGGCGCGGCGCCGCGCCCGCGGCTCGGGCGAGACGGCCGACGAGAGCGGCTGGACCATCGCGGCGCCGGCGGGCGACGGCCTGCTGGTGAGGGTACGGCTCGCCGAGGGCACACCGCTCCGCGGCGTGCGGGCGTTCATGATCGTGCAGCAGGCGCGCCGGCTCGGCGAAGTGCGCGTCGTCTCGCCGCCCCTCGACGACCTGCAGCGCGAGGAGTTCGAGCGCGACTTCGCGCTCCGGCTCGTGACCCAGCGCAGCGCCGATGAGGTGGAACGGGAGCTCCGCAACGCCGGCGATGTGGAGCAGGTCGACGTCGAAGGGGCGACGCGGGCCGCCGGGGCGGCCGCTGGCGCCGAGCCGCCCAGGCAGCCTGCCGTCGGCGAGCCAGCGCCGCTCTCCGGTGCGTCGAGCACCGCGCAGTCCAGTGTCGTCCGACAACAGCGGCACGTCCGCATCGATCTGCGGCGGCTCGACGACCTGATGAATCTGATCGGCGAGCTCGTCATCACGCGGGGAAGGCTCGTGCAGCTTGCCGCGACGTCGGGCGATCCGGCCCTCGACGAGGCCGTCAACCAGGCCTCGCGGCTCATCACCGATCTCCAGGATGAGATCATGACCAGCCGCATGGTTCCAGTGTGGCAGGTCTTCGACCGTTTTCCACGTCTCGTGCGGGATGCCGCGCGCGCGCTCGGCAAGCGCATCGAGTTCAGTGTGGAGGGCAAGGAGATCGAGGTCGACCGCTCGATGCTCGATGAGATTGGCGATCCGATCGTGCACCTGCTGCGCAACGCCATCGACCACGGGATCGAGATGCCGGACGACCGCGCGGCGGCCGGCAAGCCCGCCGCGGGCCGGCTGGTGCTGAGCGCATCCCGCGATCGATCGTCGGTGCTGATCCGGGTGACCGACGATGGCCGGGGGATCGATCGCGGCAAGGTGCTGCGGCGCGCGCAGGAGATGGGCCTCGTCGAGCGGAAGCGCACGGAGCTGAGCGACGATGAGCTGATCCGGCTGATCTCGCGCTCGGGCTTCTCGACCGTCGACCGGGTGACCGATCTCTCCGGACGCGGCGTCGGGATGGACACGGTGCAGAGCCGCGTCCGTCTGCTCGGCGGCGCGGTGGACATCCGCTCGGTTCCTGGTCAGGGGACGACGGTGACGGCGCGGCTCCCGGTCACGCTCGCGATCGTGCGGGCGCTGCTCGCTCGCGTGGCCGGCGAGACGTACGCCCTCCCGCTCACCCACGTGAACGAGACGGTGCTGCTCGACCCCGGCGCACTGCGGACGATCAAGGGGAAGGAAGTGCTGATGCTGCGCGACGATGTGCTGCCGCTCATCCGGCTGCGCGAGTGGGTGCGACTGCCCGCCCGCGAGCGCGCCGAGGGCGATCAGCAGGTCGTGGTGCTCGACGTGGCGAGCCGGCGCGCCGGCCTCGTCGTCGATGAGCTCGCGGGGCAGCAGGAGATCGTGGTCAAGCAGTTCGACGGGGTGCGTGACGGCCCCGCCATGTTCAGTGGCGCCACCATCCTCGGCGATGGGGCGCCGGCGCTGATCGTCGATGTCGGCAGTCTGGTGTGACGTGGTGCGGATTCCACTCTCGAGAGATCAATGGACGACATTCGATCGCTGAAGGCGATACAGATCGACGCACTGCGTGAGGTGGCGAACATCGGCGCGGGGCACGCTGCCACCGCGCTCTCGCACATGACGCACAACACGATCATGATCTCGGTGCCGACGATCAATGTCTCGCGCCTCGAGGACGTACCGCCACAGATCACGGACCCCGAGGAGCCGGTCGCCGCGGTGCTCATGCACATTCTCGGCGACCTCTCCGGCCGGACGCTGCTCGTCTTCCCGAAGCCCACGGCCATCCGGCTCGCGGAGCTCATGCTGCGACGCCCCGCCGGCAGTTCCAGGGAGCTCGGCGAGCTGGAGCAGTCGGCGATCAAGGAAGCGGGCAACATCCTCAGTGGTGCCTACATGAACGCGCTCAGCGACTTCATGGGCCTGATGCTGCTCCCGTCGCCGCCGAGCCTCGCCGTGGACATGTCGAACGCGGTGCTGACCACGGCGTATCTGCAGTTCGGGTCGGACCGGGACTTCGTGTTCTGCATCGAGACGCAGTTCTACATGAACGAGATGCAGGAGTACCTGCGCGGCTTCTTCCTGCTCCTTCCCGACCTGGCCTCGCTCCAGGCGATCCTGCGAGCCGTGCGGGTGGCGTAACGATGTCGGGCGCGCCCCTGACGTCCGAGCGCGATCGCGACGTGCTGCGATCGTTCGCCCGACGGATCGACCCGTCGGACGCGGGAGCGCACAACAACCTCGGCGTCCTCTACTACAACAAGGGGCTGTTCGAGGAGGCGGTCGGCGGGTTCATGCGGGCGCTCGAGCTCGACCCCAAGATGCAGGTCGCGCAGCGCAACCTCGAGATCGCCTACTTCAACACCGGCTTCTACGACCGCCGCGTCACGGAGCTGAAGGAGCGCCTCCGCTCGCGGCCGGATGACCGGGAAGCGCGCTGGGAGCTCGGCCGCACCTACGCGCTCCTCGGCCAGCTGCCCGACGCCGTCACCGAGTTCAACGAGCTGCTCCGCCACCATCCCGAGGATCCCGGGGCGCTCGTGCAGCTCGGGCTCGCAGAGAAAGCCAGCGGTGATCTCGAGACGGCGCAGCGGTGGTTCGAGCAGGCGCTGGCCCGCGACCCGCAGAGTCCGGTGGTCAATTTCTACATCGGCGAGGTGCTGTACAACCGCGGACTGAACGATGAGGCGCTGGCGGCGCTGAATCGCGCGATCGAACTGAGCCCCGAGAATCCGGACGCCTACTACCTGATGGGCTTCGTGCTCGGCGACATCGGCCGGCACGAGGATGCGCGCACGGCGACGAAGAAGGCGATCCAGCTCAACCCGACGCTCTCGCGCGCCCAGGCGAACCTCTCGCTGGACCAGTACAATCCCGGCAAGTACGAGTCGCTGCTCACCGCGCGACAGGAGCGCCGCACCCAGGAGATGGAGGTCGCGGCCGAGGGGCAGCTCGCGCACTACAATCTGGGGCTCGCGTTCCGGCAGAAGGGGTACTACACGGAGGCGTTGCGCGAGTATCGCCTGGCGATGGATCGTGGCGAAGAGGGCGAGCTGGTTCTCCAGGCGATGGCCGAGGTGCACCTGCTCAAGCGCGACGCACGTGCCGCCATCGAGCTCTATGACCGACTGCTCGAGGCCCGCGCCGACAGTCCCAAGCTGTGGAACGAGCGCGGCGTCGCGCTGCACCAGGACGGACGCTTCGCCGACGCGGCGGAGAGCTATCGCAAGGCGGTGGCCGCCGACCAGCGGTACGGACTCGCGCACAACAATCTCGGCGTCGCGCTCTATCACGCGGGCGACGCCGAGGGTGCCGTCGACGCCTTTCGCGAGGCTCTCGAGGCGCACCCCGCATTCGTGAAGGCGCGGCTCAACCTCGCCCTCCTCCTCCTCAAGGGGCGGCGACTCCAGCTGAGCCTCGAGGCCTACCGGCAGGTGCTCGCGACGAACCCCGAGCACCCCGTCGCTTGGAACGGGATCGGTCTCGTGCTCGCCGAGCTGCGCAAGTTCGAGGATGCCCGCAACGCGTTCGCGCGTGCGATCCAGGCCCGGCCGGCGTACGCGGAAGCGCACTACAATCTCAGCTTCACCCTCTCCAACCTCGGCGACTTCGAGGGCGCGCTGCGCGAGACGAAGCGCGCGCTGGAGCTGGATCCGTATTACGTCGCGCAGAAGTTCGAGCTGTCGATCGATCTCGAGTACGAGGATCCGGATCTTTCGATCATTCCCGACCTCGGCGGCGAGCGGCGCACCGAGACCTCGGTCGAGGAGTTCGCCTTCGACGCCTCGCTGCTCGATTCGCTGTTCACGGAGCTGTCGCAGCCGGCGACGCCGCCGGGGAACGCCGCGATCGTCGAGGCGCAGCCGTACGCGATGGCCGCGGACTACCTCGCCAAGGGTCTGTACGATCGCGCGGCGGCGGAGATCAGCCGGACGCTGACCCGCGGCGCGGACCGCGTCGAAGGACTCACGCTGCTCGGCGATGTGTACGCGCGGCAGGGACTGTTCGGCGAAGCCCTGGAGCGCTTCCGGGAAGCGCGGTCGCTGAACGGCGCCGCGCCGCGCGCGCTCGTCGGCGAGGTGCGGGCGCTGCTGATGCTCGGGCGCGCCGCGGAGGCACTGCCGCTCGCCGAGGAGCTGCTCGTGGCGGCGCCGGAGGATGTCGAGATGCTCATGCTCGTCGCGCGGGCACGTTCGGACAGCGGCGATCCGGCCGGGGCGCTCGCGGCTCTCGACTCGGCGCGCCGCGCGGCGCCAGCGCGCGCGGACGTGATGCAGCGCATGGGCGACATCGCCCGATCGGTGGGGGACAACGATGGCGCGATCGGCGCCTACCGCCATGCGCTCGAGCTCGATCCGGACTTCGCAGTCGTGCGCTTCGAGCTGGCGTGTCTGCTGATCGGGAAGGGCGATACGAAGTCGGCGGAGCAGGAGCTCCTCGCCGCGCTCGATGCCGTGCCGACCTACTCCGAGGCGACGCGCGAGCTGGCGACGCTGCGTCGCGGCATGGGCAAGTTCCGCGACGCGCTCGAGCTGCTCATCGGACTGCTGCAGCAGGACCCGTACGATTTCGATGCCCTGCTCGCGCTCGGCGAGACGCTGCTGCAGGCGGGCCGGCGCGACGAGGCGGCGATGGCCTTCGCGCGCATCCTTCGCTTCGACCCGGACCATGCCGGCGCGGTCTACTCCGAAGGCGTGCTGCTGGCCGAGCACCACCGCTATCGCGAGGCGATCGCCTGCTGGCAGCGCGTGATCGAGCTCGAGCCGGCGGGGGAGTATGCGCGGCGCGCGCGCCGCGATGCCCGGACCGCCTCCGATCTCCAGCACATCTTCACCGCGCGACAGCCCGCGCGCGAGGCGAGCTAGCCATGGCCATCGAAGGACCGCTGCGCGAGCTCGGCATCCACGATGTCTTCCAGCTCCTCGACCTGAGCCGGAAGACGGGCGCGCTCCGCGTGACGTCGGAGCTCCGCGACAACGAGGGGCTCGTGTACTTCGACGCCGGGAAAGTCCTCCACGCGACGATTCGCAGCAATCCGCATCCGCTCGGGACGCTGCTCGTGCGCTCCGGCAAGATCACCGAGGCCGACCTCGAGCGCGCGCGCGCGATGCAGCAGCAGGGCGACCGCCGCCGGCTGGGCGAGATCCTGGTGGAGATCGGCGCCCTGACGTTGAAGGAGCTGGAGCGACAGGTCCGCCTCCAGATCGAGGCGGTCGTGTTCGAGCTGATGTCGTGGCGCGAAGGGTTCTTCTCCTTCGAGGAGCGGAGCGTCGAGGATGCGCCGGCCGAGGCGACGATCCGGATCTCGACCGAATCGCTGCTGATGGAAGGCGCGCGCCGCATCGACGAATGGTCGCGCATCGCGGACAAGGTCCCGCACCTCGGCGTCATCCCGGTGCTCGCGTCCGTGAACGACGATCACCCGACCCTGCTCGACCTCCTGCCGAACGAGTGGGAAGTGCTCACGATCATCGATGGCCGCGGCGACCTGCGTGCGATCGCGAACTCGCTTGGCCGCAGCGAGTTCGACATCGCGAAGATCGCGTACGGGCTGGTGACGACGGGCGTCGTCGAGCTCCGCATCCCCGAGAAGGGCACGCCGAACGGCACCATCGCGATCGAGGATGCCGCGCCGCACGTCGCGCGCGCCGCGCAGGCCCTCGCCAGGGGAGAGCTCGATGACGCGCTGACGGCAGCGCGCCTCGGCATCTCGGCCGACCCCGGCAACGCGAGTGCGCGACTGGCCGCCGGCCGCGCCCTCCTCCGGCTCGGACGCTCCGCCGATGCACTCGACGAGCTGCGCCGCGCACTGCGCGGCGACCCGCTCGATCCCGGCGTGTACCTCGAGCTCGGATACGCGCTCGTGCGTCGCGGCGAGCTGCACGAAGCCCTCGTGCACTGGGAGCACTTCCTGAAGGTCGCTCCGAACGCGCCCGAAGCGCAGATGGTGCGCGACGCGGTGACCTCGGCGACGCGCCTGCACACGCTCGTCGAGGCGCACGCCAGTGTCTGACGACGTCCGCCGCCTCAGCGACGAGCTGGCCCACGATCCCTCGAGCCTCGTGTTCCTGCAGCTCGGCGAAGCGCTGCGCCGGCGCGAGCAGCTCGACCTCGCGTTGAAGGTCGCCCTGCGCGGCCTCGAGCGGCACCCGCACAACGCCGAGGCCCACGACCTCCTGGCGCGGATCGCCGTCGATCGCGGCGAGCTGCAACGGGCGTTCGATGAATGGGACATGGTTCTGCGGCTCGAGCCGAAGCACGGCGGCGCCCGCAAGGGGATGGGCTTCGTGTGCTTCCGGCAGGGACGGTTGGAGGAGGCGCAGCGGTATCTCTCGGAGGCAATCAGTCTGGATCCCGCGGACACGAGCAGTGAAGCGGCGCTGGCGAACATCAGAAAACGGCTGGACCCGAAGAACAACGGACGACAGGACGACCGCACGCCGAAGGAGGCGAGTCCGGCGTCATCGCGCGGGGTGGCGGCCGCGGCGGCGACCCTCGGGTCCTCCGACTCGTCTGTTCGCGCATCCACCGCGATCCCCCCCCCGACCGCCGACGCCGCACCCCGCGAGTTCTCCCGCGACCCCCGCATGCTCTTCGCGGAGCTCCTCGGCGAGGAGGAGCGCACGGCACTGCTGCTCGACGCGCAGGGGCTCGTCCTGGCCGGCGCCTATGTGTCGCACGATGGGCGTGACGTGGCGCAGGAGGTCGGCGCGGAGCTGAGCGGTGTGAGCGAGGAAGCACGGCGCGCCATGCGGCACCTGGGGCTCGGAGACTGGACGTCGATCGTGTTCGAGACGGAGGTCGCGATCGTCGCGATGGCGCCGGCCCCGCAGGAGGGGCTGCTGCTGATCGCGTCGTCGCGCACGACCCCGCTGGGGCTCGTCACGCGCTTTCTCGAGCGCGCGGTGGAGCTCTCGCGCGCCTGGCTGGAGTCGCTGCGATGAGCTCCCCCTTCGCCGAGGTCCTCGGAACGCTCGTTCGGCAGCGTGGCGTCATGGGCGGGCTCGTCGTCTCCGAGAGTGATGGGATCATCGTCGATGCCACGCTCCAGGTGGGGATCAAGGGGAACGTGGTGGCGGCGCTCGCGGCATCGCTCTTCCGCAAGGCGCGGCTCTCATCGGCCGCCGCCGGCCTGGGGGAGGCGGTGTTCCTCACGCTGGAGGCGAAGCACGGCCGGATCTGCGCCGCGGGGCGGAGCGACCTGATTCTGGTGACGGTCGCCGACCCGCGCACGAATCTCGGGCTGCTCCGCGTGGAGATGCTGAAGGGTCTGGAGGGAGGCGCACTCGCGTGAGTGTCGCCGTCGTCGAGTCGTGGATCGAAGTGCCGCTGCGGCGCTTCGTGGATGACGCGCGCGTGATGCTCGCGCTGCTGCTGCATCCGAGCGGGCAGGTTGTGGCGCAGCACGGCTTCACGCGCGCCGTGGATGTCATGTCGGCGTGCGCGCTCGCCGCGGCGATTCATGCCTCGTCGGGCGAACTGGGACGTCAACTCGAAGGCAAGCCGTTCGCGGGGCTGCACCACGCGGGACAGGAGCGCCAGCTCTTTCTCGCGCAGGTCGGGACCGCGCGCGGCATCTACATCTTCCTGACGGTCTTCGATCGCGGGAGCTCGCTCGGCCTCGTCCAGCTCTACTTCGAGGAGCTGCGCGACGGGCTCTCGCGGGCCGCCCCGCCCGCGGACGAGAAGGGACCGACGCTGGCCGAGAACTTCGAAGGAGAGCTGAACCGCAATCTCGCCGTCCTCTTCGGCCGGGCCTGAGCCTCGACCGCGCCCGCCACGCTCAACCCCTCCGCCCGTGTCGCTCGTCAACTACGCCACTCGAGAGATCACCTGCAAGATCGTCTACTACGGCCCCGGGCGGTCGGGGAAGACGACGAATCTGCATTACATCTACGGGCAGGTGCCGGACGACCGGAAGGGGAAGATGGTGTCGCTCGCGACCCAGACCGACCGCACCCTGTTCTTCGACTTCCTCCCTCTCGATCTCGGCTCGATCTCCGGCTTCTCGACCAAGTTCCAGCTCTACACGGTGCCCGGCCAGGTCTACTATCAGACCACCCGCAAGCTCGTGCTCCAGGGCGCGGACGGCGTCGTCTTCGTCGCCGACAGCCAGGCGCGTCAGCTCGATGAGAACATCGAGAGCATGCAGGACCTGCACGCCAACCTGGCCGAGCAGGGGATCGACGCCCGCGAGGTGCCGCTGGTGATCCAGTACAACAAGCAGGACCTGCCGCGCGATCTCATTCTCGGCGTCGCCGAGCTCGAGGATGCGCTGAACTTTCGCGGCGTGCCGAACTTTCCGGCGGATGCGCTGCACGGCCCCGGCGTCTTCGAGACGCTGCGCGCGATCTCGGAGCAGGTGCTCCGCAAGCTGAGCGCGGGCGCGGGCGCGGGACGGTAGGCGTGCAGCTCGACGGCCGCTTCCGCTTCGACAACTTCATCGTCGGCTCGGCCAATCGCCTCGCCGTCGCCGCGGCGCGCGCCGTCGCGGAGACGCCGGGGCACGTCTACAACCCGCTCTTCATCTACAGCGGCTCGGGGCTCGGCAAGACGCACCTGCTCGGCGCGATCGGCCATCAGGTGCAGCAACTGCACGGCGAGATGCTGGTCGAGTACGTGAGCCTGGAGGAGTTCGTCGAGCAGCTCCACGCGGCCATCTCGGCCGGCCAGACGGAAGCGTTCAAGACCCGCTATGCCCGGCTCCAGGTGCTGCTCGTCGATGATGTGCAGTTCCTGACCGGCCGGCGGGAGACGCAGTCGGAGTTGCTGCGCCTCTTCAACGTCATGCACGCCGATGGCGGGCAGATCATTCTCGCGAGTGATCGCCCGCCGGTCGAGATCGCGGACGTGGATGAGCGCCTCATCACGCGACTCGCGGGCGGGCTGATCGTCGACATGGGCGTGCCCGATCTCGAGACGCGGGTGGCGATCCTGCGCAGCAAGTGCGAGGAGCGCGGCGTGCAGTTCGACCCGGCCGTCATCGAGGAGCTCGCGCTGCTCGGAATGGGCAACGTGCGCGAGCTGCAGGGAGCGCTCAATCGCCTCATCGCGCAACAGTCGATCGGCGACGGGCCACTGCGGGCGGAGGACGTCGCCGGGATCTTCGGTCTCGCGCCGCATTCACGCGCGGGCCGTGGAGGCGCGGGGACGCCCTCCCGCGGCAGCTCCGGCGAGTTCCTGAACTTCGTCTCCGGCATCGCGACCGCGGTCGCGGAGACCATCGAGCCATGGAAGGTCCGGCTCGGCGAAGCCATGGCCTACTGGACCGGCGAGGGCTACCGCACGGCGGTGCTCGAGCGCGCGCTGTCCCAGCCGCGTGCGCCCGATGTCGAGGGCCTGCTGGGACATTATGCCGCCGCGATCGAGCGTCTGCGGACGCTCGAGGCCGAGGCCACCGCGATCGACGCCGTCCTCGGCGGCTCGGAGCTGTTCCGTGATCCCGAGCGCGTCGGTGAAGCCGAGTTGCTCGTCGAGCAGGCGCGGACGGGACAGATGCCGCCGCCCGGTCCGTCGCCCGTTTTCACGCGCGAGGCGTTCGAGGTCAGCCCCTCGAACCAGATGGCCGTGCGCGCCGCCGACGCGGTGGTGCAGGAGCCGGGGCGCAAGTACAACCCCCTGTTCGTGCACGGGCCGAGCGGCGTGGGGAAGACACACCTCGCGAACGCGGTCGGCAACGAGCTCGTGATGGCGACCGGCGGCGTGGCGCGGGTGTCCGTCGTCGGCGCGCAGACGTTCATCGATGAGCTGATCGCCGCGTTGCAGGAGGGCACGATCGAGCGGTGGCGCAACCGCTACCGCGCCGCCGATGTGCTGATCCTCGACGACGTGCAGTTCGTGGCGCAGAAGGAGCGCACGCAGGACGAGCTGTTCCACGTCTTCAACACGCTGCACGACGCCGGCAAGCAGATCGTCCTCAC